>JANXNT010001196.1 GCA_025353985.1 Limnoglobus sp. | reverse complement strand
GTATTTTCGGATGGCGGAAGTCTGCATGTTGCAAACATCGTCAAGTCGCGTTGCCAGGCGTGACAGATTCGGCGCAATCTGAATAATCGGACTTGATCCCCAACCGGTTTCCGGCTATCCGCCGCAGTCGCTTGAGCGAATCTGCGTTTACCGGGGGGAATCGGCCATGTCGCGTTCGATGCGTTTGGGTACGGGGTTGGTCAGTCTCGTTGCGACGGCCACGTCGGCGTTCGCGCAGTTTGCGGTGGATCGCCCGCCGGTGGCTGCAAAGGCGACTGGCCCTGCGCCGATTGTTGCGGCATCCCCGGCTCCTGTTGGCCCCGCGCCAATTGTGGCGACGCCACCGTCTTTCGAGCAAGCCACGCGGGTGGAAACGCGATCGACACCGGCCCCGAAAGCCATCGGACCGGCCCCTTCCACGCATCCGTGGTACGTCAAACCCGAAGTCGGCCAGTGGATGATTTTGGTCAAAAGCTATTCCGATGGCGACGTGGAAGGTGATGGTGAAGGCCAAGCCAAAAGCATGGCGGAACGCCTCGCAAAGGAGATCCGCGAGACGTACCGCATCCCCGCGTATTTGTTCGAAAAGGGATCCGAAGAGCGACGCCAGGAAGAAGCGCGCGTCGCACGGGAAACCGAGAAAAAGCGAGCGATCGAAGAGAAGGCGTTCCTCGATTTCAACAACCGGATGCGTGCCGAATCGGCTGCGAAGGGGTTGGAATTCATGGAGTCTGCGCCGCGCTACCTAATCCCCCGCGTGCGATTCAAGGCACAGTACGGCGTGCTGATCGGCGGTTGGAAAGACATGGAAACTGCACGCAAAGAACTCGACAAGATTCGCCAGTGGCAGCCACCGAAAGATCAATCGCTGATGGATCGCGGCTTCACACTCGGCGAAAAAGGCTCGAACGGTGCCCGTGAGGGGCAGATCGCGTTCATGAACCCGTTCCTGACGGCGTTCGTCGTTCGCAACCCGGTTGCACAGATGGTGCCGACCGCCGAAAGTGGTAACGATCCGCTCGTGATTCGCATGAACCAAGACGAACCGCTCTCGGTGCTGAAAATTCAAAAACCGTGGACGATCGTCGTGAAGTCGTTCCACGCCCCGCTCATCGAAGTGAAAGATAAAGACGCCGATTCGAGCATGAAATCGCGTAAGCCGACATCGGTGCGCCGCGATCAAATCGACCGCACCGCCGGCTTGGCGGTCAACCTCGCGAAGATGTTACGCGAACTGAAGCCCACGAACAATACGCCCCGTGCGGCGGAAGCGTACGTCTTGCACACGCTCAGTGGCAGCCTCGTTTGCGTGGGCCAATTTGATTCGGCCGACGATCCGAGAATGCTCGCCGAGCAGCAACGCCTCGAACTGATTCGCTTCAATGTGCAGGGCGATAACAGCACGATCTACCCGTTCGATCGTTCGTTCGTCGCCATGCGCGTGAAATGATGCGGGACGGATTCGTATCATTTGAGCAACGGCACGCTTTCGCAATGCTCACTGATACTGGACGCACATGAACCCGGAATGGAAATCGCGGTACGAACTCGCCGTTGATGTCGCACGACAAGCGGGCGACCTCGCGATGCAATACTTCGACACCGACTTTGCCGTCGAATGGAAGAAGGACAACAGCCCCGTTACCATCGCCGATAAACGTGCCGAAGAACTGATTCGTGCGGAAGTGAAAAAGCACTTCCCGAACGATGGCTTCCTCGGCGAGGAATTCGGCGACCAAGACAGCACCTCCGGCTTCCGCTGGATCATTGACCCGATCGACGGCACGCGCTCGTTCGTGCGGCATATCCCCATCTGGGCGACGCTGTTAGGGTTGGAATACAAGGACGAACAAATCGGCGGCGTGGCGTACGTTCCCGCGATGGGGTTGATGTACCGTGCCCTGCGTGGCGATGGCGCGTACCGCAACGACAAGCCGATTCACGTCTCGAATGTCGATAAATTGAGTGATGCGTTGCTCTGCTATTCGAGCGTCGGCTGGTTCCGCAAAGCGGGCCGCGAAGAGACGTTCCTGGAACTCGCGGCGAAGACGCAACGGCAACGCGGCTACGGCGATTTCTACGGTTTCGTGCTGGTGGCGCAGGGTTCGTGCGAGATCATGGTCGAACACGGCGTCAACGCCTGGGACGTGGCCGCAACGAAAGTCATCGTCGAAGAAGCGGGTGGCCGATTCACCGATTGGGACGACACGCCAAACATTCACCGCCCCGATGTCATCGCGAGTAATGGGAAATTGCACGCCGAGACGCTACAAATCCTGAACCGCGTCGGCTAGTTTCGGCATAATCTAAACGGACACTGTTGCCAACGCGGTGGTGGTCGCGGAAAATGCTAGTGTCCGTACCCACCCCGACTCGCTTTCGAACCTCTCAACTGTGGAGTTTTCCATGACCGTATTGCGGATTCGTACGCTAATCGCCTGCCTCGGGCTGTCGCTCGTCGCCTTCGGTTCCAATGCCGTGGCACAACCCAAATGGGTGACGATTCAAGGGCAAGTCAAATTGTCCGATCTGAAGCTCAAAGAACTTGCAAAACCGGCACCACTGAACGTCACTACCGATGTGGCGCACTGCCAGTCGAAGGGACCGCTAACGGCCGAAGACCTGATCGTGAACCCGAAGAACGGCGGCGTCAAGAATGTGTGGGTGTACCTGAAGCCCGCCACTGGCGATGTCTTCGCACCCGAAGCGATCCACCCCGAACTGGCGAACGCGAAGCCGAAACAGATCGTGATCGATCAGCCGTGCTGCCAGTTCATCCCGCGTGCATTTGCAGCCCGTACCGGCGACACGCTGCTCATCAAAAACAGCTCGCCAGTCCCGCACAACACGAACTTCAACTCGGACGATCTCTCGTTCAACCAGACCATCGCGGCGGGTGGCGAATACAAGCCCGAAAAAGCCCTGAAGGCACAACGCTCGCAAGCGACTTACGCCTGTAACATCCACCCGTGGATGAAGGGCCTCGTCATGATCTTCGACCACCCGTACTTCGCGGTGACCGATGCCGATGGCAAGTACGAAATCAAGGATGCTCCCGCCGGTGCGATTCGCGTGTTCTATCGCCACGAAGGCGGCTTCCACATGGGTAAAGACGGCGCAAAAGGCTTCCCGAACAACATCGTGGGCGTAACGATGGAATTGAAGCCCATCGACCTCGAACTGCCAGCGAAGTAACAATTCGAAGCCAAGCGCGGCACGACGTTGGGTTGTAACGTCGTGCCTTTTGCGGAAGATGCCGATGTCTCTGCCATCGGCGCGCGTTACTCATTACAATTCGGGTATGCACTAAACTATTCCCCGATGCGAACTCCGCAATGGCAACCGTCGGTATCGACCTCGGCACGACTTACTCCGCCATCGCCACGCTCGACGATCGGGGGAAGCCGTATACGTTGCCCAACCGCGATGGCGACTTACTCACGCCATCGGCGGTGTATCTCACCGGCGATGGCGAAGCGATTGTCGGGTTGCCTGCGATCGACGTCATGATGGAGCACCCCGAGCGCGTCGCCACGCTCATGAAGCGCCGCATGGGGCTGCCCGATTTCGGTCGGCTCGTCAGCGGCGAGAAGTATCGCCCCGAAACGCTCTGCGCGATCATTTTGCGAAAGCTCGTCCAAGATGCGGAACGGCAAATCGGCCCGATCGACAAAGCGGTAATTACCGTCCCTGCATACTTCGACGACACTCGCCGTAAGGCGACCGTCGATGCGGGCTTGATCGCCGGGTTGAACGTGATCGACATCCTCGACGAACCCTCCGCCGCCGCACTCGCATACACGATTCAGCAACATTCCGGCGCGGGTCTACCCGATAACGCACCGAAAACCGTCGTCGTTTACGATCTCGGTGGCGGTACCTTCGACGTGACGATGGTACAACTTTCGAAGAAAAAGTTCCGCGTACTCGCTATCGAAGGCGATGTGCGACTCGGTGGCAAAGACTGGGACGACCGCCTCGCGAAACACGTTGCCGATAAATTCAAACAGCAATTCGGCAGCGATCCGCACGACGACGATCAATCGATGGCACTATTGAATGCTGCCGTAGAACGGGCGAAACGGACTTTGTCCAAAGTCGAAAACGCGAGCGTGACGTGCGTGCATGGCGGTCAACGGCTGACGGTGCCGGTCACGCGCGAACAGTTCGAGAGCCTGACGCGGGACTTGCTGATTCGCACGAAACTAACGACGCAAACCGTGCTGACGCAAGCGGGATTAACGTGGGACCGCGTCGATAAAGTGCTGATGGTCGGCGGCTCGACGCACATGCCGATGACAGGTCGAATGCTCCGCGAACTCACCGGGAAAGAACCGGATCGTTCGTTGGCCGTCAGCGAGATCGTGGCACGCGGTGCCGCCGCCCATGCGGGGATCGTGGCCGCGAAAGCGTCGCCATCGAACCCGCAAGCGGGCCTGAACGACATCGTCGAAATCAGCGTCAACGCGCACAGTCTCGGCGTCGAAGTACGCCAAGGTCTGGAACGAATAAATAACAAGCTGATCCCGAAAAACACGCAACTGCCCGCCGC
>JANXNT010001172.1 GCA_025353985.1 Limnoglobus sp. | reverse complement strand
GTCCGATTGTAACAAACAGGTCTTCATCATCTCAGTCTATAAGCGTAAATGAAGCCCTATGCGAGATTTTTTTTGTCGTGTAATCGGAGATGTGTGCCCGATGATCGAAGAGTTGCGGTTTCAGAAGTTCAGTTGGCATTATCCACACGAATTCACGAAATCAAAAAGTTTTAGACGATTTGACGTAAGTCGGAATTCGCGACATGCGCAAAGTGTCCCAAAAGTGTCTCGAAATGACCTGAAAAAGGCGCGCCACGGCACAAGAAAGGCGCGCCCAGTCGATCTTTGGTCGCATATTGACGCGCAACGGTCAGGACTTACGGCGAGTGTCGACACGATTGCAATTGGCGTAACCCACGACAAGAGTTGATGATACGGTGAAATCGCCCGAAACAAATCAACGAGATTCGATCTGAAAATCGCGTTTCGAGACGCATAAAATGATAAAAACACGGTTTTTGAACTTCCGCAATTCTGACTTACGTCAATGATGAGAGGGCAAAACTTCGCCTTTCGGCCCGATTCCGAATGCGTTATCACGCACTGAATCTTTGGAGGGCGTGGCTGTGTTTCGATACTTCTCGTTGGCGGTTTTGCTGTTCGCATTACCGAATCCGGCTCACTCACAGGTGCCGTTGCGGTTGAAGTGGCAAACCGGCCAAGTGCAAACGTACGCGGTCGAACATACGACGACGATTACCGAGACGATTCCGCTGCAAAAGAACGAAAAGCCGACAACGACATCAACGACGACGAAGCTGAACATCACGCGGAAATGGACCGCAAAAGCCGTGGCCGACGATGTGGCCACGCTGGATATGTCGATCAGCGCGATCCGACAAGAAGTGACCAAGCCGATCGTCGGCACCGATGGCAAACCCGCGACGGATACGCTCGTTCTCGATTCGGCTACACCAGAAGGCGCAAAACAGGTGGCGGAGTTCCTAAACAAGCCGATCCTGACCGCGAGCGTGAACGCCTTCGGCAGCGTCGCGAACATCAAAGCGACAACCGGCGAACAAGCGGTGGCACGGCTGCAAGCCGAACTGCCGTTCCGCGTTTTGCTCCCGCAAAACGCCCCCGCAATGAACGCAACCTGGGACCGCACATTCGCGATCAAACTCGATCCACCCATCGGAACCGGCGAGAGTTTTGACGCGAAGCAAACCTACACTTTCAAAGGAATTATCGGGGATCGCGCGACAATCGGCGTCGCAACGGCACTGGTTGCTGCACCGAAAGACCCGTCGGAGTTACAACCGCTGCTACCGTGGCTCTGGGAAGGCGAAGTCGTTATCGATGCAAAAGCCGGGCGATACCTCGGCGCAAAACTGCAAGCCAAAAAAGAGCTAACGAACCACGCGGGCAACGGTACGAAGTTCGTATTTGCCAGCGAATACACCGAAACCGCATTGGAAAACGAGTGATCGGCGCGCAATCCGATCGGTGCGTCTTGCCGTTCGATGGGTAGGTTGCTTCAAAGAAGAGACGACTTCCCCTTGAAACCGGTGCTGAGTACCGTAATATTGTGGATGCAAGTAAAACAATTGCGGGTGTAACTCAGTGGTAGAGTACCTCGTTGCCAACGAGGTTGTCGTGGGTTCAAATCCCAT
>JANXNT010001040.1 GCA_025353985.1 Limnoglobus sp. | reverse complement strand
CTCTCGCCCATTTCCACCCGCACACTTGCGAAGTCACAATTGAGTGGTTGCGCATCACCCGACCCCTTGCGGGGAATCGGCTCGGAAGCGACCGTGCATCGACATCGCGACGGATTGCGCAACTCCCTCGCTAGCGCGTCGGGCTAACAATACCGATTCGGCGATACATCACGGCGATGCGGTCGCGGGCGATTTCCTGCCAGTGGCCCGAGTTGCGGATCGCTTGTTCGAGCGGCAATATCGGCGTCGATGCGGCGACGATTGCGACTTCGAAACCGAACTCGCGATACCAATCTTCGAACCGCTCCGGATGGTCGCGAATCGTTTCGACGTAGTTCATCAACCAGGCGTCGCCGCACAACTCGAAGCGGTCGTCCATGAAGATTTTGAGCTTTGGCGCGTGATAGATCACGAAGCCGCCGAGGTTGGCGTCATTGTAGATCCGCGTGCCGGGTGGCACGGTGGCCGCGTAGTTTTGCAACGGTTCGATCAGCGTGACGGGCACCAGCGACGGGTCGAATTGCGTCAGGCCGATGCCGCGGTACGATTGCAGGCTAATTGCGGTCGTTATCGCGATCACCGGCAGTAGCCATGCGTGCCACGCTATTGGCGGCAACGGGGTGGCGACATCGCGGGCCAGCGTGTCGCCTTTACGGCATAAGTAGCGGTGCCAGAAGGTATGCGGCCAAATGTCGGCGAGCAGAACGGTACCCGTAACAACGAACAGCGGCCCCTGCCGAATGCTCTTCACGGTCAGTGCGAACCAGACCAACGGCAACAGCCAGGTGATGCGGAAATCTCGCCATTTTGCGCCGAACAGTACGATCAAATACAAGGCGGCGAACGCCAGCACCGCTTGATCGCCGGGGCGTTGCGGGTTCAGCATCGTGTGTTCATCGACGTATTGGGCCATCGCGCCGGAACCGACGATGCGGAACCACGTCCGTTGCATTTCGAGGCCAAACGGGTTCGCGAACATCGTCAACGCGCACAACACAACGATGCCGAAATAGGCGAGTAACTCCGCACGATGCACGCTCCGAAGGATCGCCCATCCGATGCCGGCGAGCGAAAGCGTGGCCACACCGCCGAGCATTCCACCGTGGATATTCGTCCAAACGAGATGCAGCGGTACGAGCAGTAATAGCCGCCCGCGCCCAATCTTGCGGCGGTCGAAGTCGACGATGAACGCGGCGACGATGGCCATGAACACGATGGTGATGAGGTGCGGGCGGGCATAGAAATGGAACCCCGCCGCCATCATGCCGAACGCCGATACGATGCCCGCCAAAGGCCAGCCCATCCTGCCGACGAGCAACCGATGGAACACCCACGCGAACAGCCCCGCCAGCATTCCCGTCATTGCCAATAGCAACCCGTCGAAGCCGAGTGCCGAGTGAATCGCGGACATCACGACCTCGCCGCCCCACTGTTGCGGGATCCAAGTTTTGCCCTCGAAGGGGAACGTGAACGGGTCGGTGGTCATGAAGCCGCGTTCGCGAATGAGATCGCCGACGCGAATGTGCCAGAACGTGCCCGGATCGACGAACGCGCGTGCCCGGTACAAGATGGCAAGAATCGGCCACGCCAGCAGAAAGAAAACGACTTCCGAACGCACGATTCGCGACAAAACAGCGGCTCCGATACAGATTGGTTTCCGGCCCCCAGCGCTGAGTGTAGCCCCTTCACGGTGACGAACTCGGTGCGGCGTGCGATTTTTCGCGAGCATAGTTCGTTTTCAGAAGTACAATCGTACTTGTAACGAAAGGCTTGTCTCCCAGACCTCCGTGGCCCACGATGGATTGGAATACTCCCGAACACCTCATTCAGGCGCTCCGCGATTGCGGCCTGTATTCCCCCGCGCAACTGGCGATTCTCGACGAACTCACACTGGAACTGATTGCCAACCCCGTTGCGCTCTCCGAAAAGCTACGGGCGGCAGGTCTGCTCACGGGGTACCAGACGAAGAAAGTCCGGATTAACCGCATCGTCGAAATTTTAATCGGGCCGTATCTGGTGATGGACAAGATCGGCGAAGGCGGGATGGGCAAGGTTTACAAGGCGATTCAGCTAAAGGTCGGCCTCGTCGTGGCGCTCAAGGTCGTGCGGCCGCACTTGTTATCGAACAAAACCGTCATGCGGCGTTACAAGCGCGAAGCCGCAGCGGCGGCGACGCTCAACCACGTGAATATCGTTTCGCTCCACGATGCCAACGAAGCTGATGGCCGCCATTACATGGCAATGGAGTTCGTGAACGGCTCGGACTTAGCGCGACTCGTGAAAGAATTCGGCCAACTGCATTATTGCGAAGTCGCCGAGTACGGCCGTCAGACCGCACTCGGGTTGCAACATGCGCACGATCGCGAGTTCGTTCACCGCGATATTAAGCCGTCGAACTTGCTCGTTTCCGGCGAACGCGCGCTGCCGAATACGGGCGGCGTGGCACACATCAAAATCCTCGATATGGGCCTGATTCGCTCTTTGAGCGACGACGACGATGTTTCGCGCACCGAACTGACACGCGATGGCACCGTCGTTGGTACGCCGGATTACATGTCGCCGGAACAAGCGAAAAACTCGAGCACGGTCGATTCGCGTGCGGACATTTACAGCCTCGGTTGCACGCTCTATTACCTCCTCGCCGGTCGCCCGCCGTTCCCCGAAGGCTCGCCGATCGACAAGCTGCTCCGCCATCAACTCGACGCGCCGCCGGACTTGCGCAAAATCCGCCCCGACGCGCCGTACGACCTCGTGCGGATCATCGATAAACTGCTGGCGAAGAAGCCCGAAGATCGCATTCAGACTTGCACGGAGGTTGCGGCGCAACTCGCTCGCTTCACGCCCGATGCGGCTCCCGAACCGGAAATGTCGCTCGAAGGCGAAGCGTACGTTTACGCCACGCCCGCCGCAACCGGCGGTGCGAGCGTACCCGATGGCACCACCGTCGTCACGCTGACGGTCAATGCGGCGAACATCCCGGAAGCGGAGATCGTGACCGCGCCGATGCGTTCACGCAAGACTGCAAAGGCGATTCGCGTCGTCGCGGTGCCAGAGCATTCAGACGGGAACCTGCCCTCGGCAAACGCGGTTCGCATCCCGAAACCGCGGCACCCCGACCACAGTTCGGGCACGATCCCGACGACCGTAGCCGGGGCCACGACGAACGCGGACAACGACGATTCGAAGGAAACGCGACGGAATCGTCCACTCAAGGCGAAGCCCGTTCCCGCGAAAAAGCCGAAGCCGAAGAGCAAACTGCCGATGTTCTCCGCAATCGCCGGCGCGCTATTGCTGATTGTCGTTGGCATGGTTGTCGTGCTGAAGCCTGGCACGAAGCCTCCCGAAACGACATTACCGACCCCCGTGGCGACGAAGCCCGTTGTGGTCGAACCAGTCAAAGGCGTCCTGGTGCCGGCATCGTGGAACTTGCCCGAATCCACGACTGCCGCGATGGTCGTTCACCCCGAAGCGTACATGGCCAAATGGAAGCAGGCGATCCAGCCGAAATCCGTGGCCGCGATCAACAAACTCGCGGCGTTTTACCGCTTCGATGTGAGAAAGTGCGAGCGAATCATTTACGCGGTCGTGAACAGCGATCCGTCCTGTTTCTTCGCCATCGCAGAAGGCGACTTCCTCAACCGCAGCTGGATCAACGACTTCGAACGCGATCCGAAATTGTTCACATCTATCATAAAGCAGACGTTTGTAATCTACCCATTATTGAACAAACAACGCATATGCGCGACGATATTGGGCGAACGTGCCTATGCGATCTCGAATGATGAAACCAGGTTAACCCAACTGTGGTTACGATCTTCGCAGAATAAGCGACCAAATGCGGCGTCCGACATGTTGCTGGCCGCGCTCCCCGATCCGCTCGATGCGAACCGACCGTTTGCCACGTTCGTGGCCACGGGACGCTGGGCGTTCCCCGATGGCGACACGCTGTCGCGATACGGCATCGAGTTCCTCGTCGCGCGGGTTCGCCTCGTCGAAGACCGCTTCCACGTGGACATCGAAATTACCGGCAAGAGCGAAAAGACGCTGCAAGACTTCACGAACATCGTGCTGTACAAGAAGATCGAAGAGCACCTGCCCGCGATCAAGCCGTTCGTGCTCAAGATCGCCAGCAACGAGAGTTCCCGCGAGTTCGAACCCGACGGCGCGCAAGTCCGAATGAAGATCTCCGGCGATTGGGAACCCGAAGACGCACACGATTGGTTCGACAAACTCATCGGCGAGAAGTAGCTACAATACGCGGACTCCGTTACCCGCCATGTGAACGAGGATCGCGACGATTTTACCCGATTCGTGTAGGTACCGATCCGCTCCCGTCCGCGTTTAGCCGCGCCGCGTAGTCTTCGGAGCGAAGCGCGGGGACTCGGCGTATCGGATCCGTGCGCGATTGTTCCGTGACTTCGCGCCCCGCGCTTCGCTACGCAAAGCCTTCGCGTCGCGGCTAAACGAATCTCGATGAATTTCCGTAGAGGCTATGCGGTATCGGCACTTTCAGAACTTGGGCTTGTGGCGGTTGGCAGTTTGGGTTCCAATCCCGCAATCCTCCACCCGCAGGGATCGCGGACCTCGATTATGCTCGCCCCTATTCCGATACCGCGCCGCGAGGCTTCGCCCCTTGATGCGGATGCGACGCGCCTCGAGATTCGTCTCGGGTCGGGTCGCGTTGTGTCATATCCGATGGCGGCGGAGGAGTTTCTGATCGGCGGGGCGGCCGGTTGCGATCTGCGTCTCAGCGGATCGAACGTGCCACCCGTTGTCTGTCAATTCACGCAATCCGACGATGGCCTCCGGGTTCGTAAACTCGCGCCGAACGCCACCGTTTTGCTCAACGACAAGCCGCTAAACGGATCGACGCCATCGTTCGTTCGCCACGGCGACCGCATCTCGGCTGGCCCGGCGGAGATCGTCGTGCAGATGCCGAACGGCACGTACTTATACCCGCGCCTCGTGCCGCTTGAGATCGCCGAGGAACCTGCGAAAGTTGCGCCGAATGTCGAACGCCGCATCGATGCCGTGGTGGCCGAGTTGCGACGACTGGAAGAATCGACCGCCGAGAAAGAAGCCGCGGAGCTCGCGCGGCAACGCGACGAATTGGCACGCGAACGAGCCGAACTCGACGAAGATCGCGTACGCTGGTACCGGCACCGTCAGGAAATCGAAGCCGAACTCCACAAGCCGCGAACGGTGATTGCAGCACCACACGTCGATGATTTTCGCGAACGCGAAGCGGAGATGCTGGCACGAGAACAGGAGCAGATCCAACAGTTTGCGGAAGCGCGTGCGGCACTCGAAAAAGAACTCGCCGCCAAGCGGCTGGAAGCCGACAACCTGCTCGATACGCAGGTGCAGGAACTCGAACGGCAGATCGTCGAACGTCGGGTGCAATTCGAGAAAGAAGCGAGCGAGTACGAGCCGCGGCTGGTCGAATTGCACGCGCACCGCGAGCGCCTGATCGCCGCGCAGAACGACCTCGAATTGCATCGCCAAACGACGGTTTCGCTGCGTGACGAACTGCACGTCGAACGCAACAGTATCGACTCCGAGCGTGCCCAACACAACGAATATTTAAGCGAAACCGAAGCCGCCAACGCCGAGCGCACCGCCGAATTGCTGCGTCGCGAAACGATGCTGCAAGCGGATCGCGACGCGCTCGATGTCGAGCGCGCGAAGCACAAGGAAGACCTGCTGCGCATCGATCGCTGGCTGGGAACGCTCGAGTCGCACCACTCGACGCTCGTGGCGCGTGCGGCCGAAATCGACCAGCGTTTCCAATTGTTGCAACGCAATTCGGGCGAACTCGAAGAGACGGTGAAGCTCGCCGATTCCGAGCAAGACCTGCTGAAAGCGGAGAGTGCGCGGCTAGAGAAATGGCGTACGGATCTGGAGACGGAATCGGGGGTTTTGGCCGAACGTGCGGAGCAACTCGAAGCGCAACAAGCGGTGTTGGCGGTACTGCGAACGAAGCTCGACCGGCAGCAAGAAGAGATGCGCCATGAAGCCGCCACCTTCGCTTCGGACCGCGTGCGGCTGGAGCATTCGCGAGCCGAACTCGATGCCCGTTTGCGCGATGCCGAACACGTGCGCGCCGAACTCGGAACGATCCGCGATGACCACGCGGTTCAGCACACGGTGTCGCTCGAACGCAACTCGTTACTCGCCGCAACACTCGACGATATTCAACGCCAAAAGGACGAACTGATTGCAGCCGAGGCGCGGATTCACCAGAAGGAAATCGACCTCGATACGCGCTCAGCAGAGTTTGCCGAACAGGCCGCGATTCTGAAATCGCGTGCGGTGCAAATGCTGGAATTGCAGGCACGTTTAGAGACGGACCGCCAAGCGATGCGCGATCGGGAAGCGGCGTTCAACGACACCGATGCGGCACGATTGTCGTTCCAAGATCAACTCAGCCGTCGTGCGGATGAACTGTCGAAACGGGCGAAGCAAGTCGATGCCCGCACGCAAGAGTTTGCGGCACTGCAAGCGGAACTCGACCGGCAGCGCAGCGAGTGGGATGCGGAGCGACTTCGCCAGGGTCAGACGGCCACGACGAGCCAACAGGAACGCGACGAACAGACCGCAGAGCTTCAGAAACAAGCGGCTGCATTGAGTGAACGCGAAGTGACTTTGGCGCGACAAGTGGCACGCTTGAAGGAAGTCGGCGAGAGCGTTGCTGCCGAACGGAAAGCGGTGTTCGAAGCGCGTGCGGCATGGGAAGCCGAACGCACGCAGGCCGCGCAAACGGCGCTCGATTCGCAGGAGCAAACCGAGGCGTTCCGTACGAGGGTGGCCGCCCATTTCGCCGAACTTCGCGGGCAGGCACCGGACCTCGACGATAAGGCGCAGACCGCCCTGAACAAGCTGTCTGGGGCACGCGACGTGCTGCGTGGGCAACTATCGGAACTGCAAGTTTACGCCAAGCAAACGCGCGAAGAACTCGATGCGGCGCGAGGCAACCTTCGCCAAGAATCGGAGCGAATCCGCTTGCGCGAAGAAGAACTCGAACGCACCCGTGCGGAACAGCGTGTGGCAGTGACAGGGTTCCGTCAGCAGCTTGTCGAATGGCAAGCGAAGGTCGGCGAACTCCGCCAGGGAATGGGCCAATCGGAGTCGCGTGTCGAACAGAAACAAGCGGAGTTGGAAGCCCTCGCCGAGCAAACGCGGGCGGCGAACGAAGAAATCGCAAGACAAGCGACGGAGCTGCGTCAGGAGCGGAAACTCGTTGCCGAAAAGCGTTCCGAAATGGAACGGCACCTCGGCGATATGCGCGATTGGTACCGACGCAAATTGCGAGAACTCGCTGCGGGTCGCACGGTCGACGAAACCGATCTGCCGAGTGCGCCGCAGTCGTTCGCCAATGCCGCCGCGCGAAATCTCGAACCTTCGAAATCGCTCGAACTGGCACGCCCCACCGATACGGAACCCGGCGACGTGCAGCTCGGCGAACTGCTGCGTTCGCGCGGATTATTAGACGAACCGACGCTAAATGCCCTGAATTCCGAGGCTCAACGCCAACGACGCTCGTTACGGCAAGTGTTGCTCGCCAGCGGCGCGGTGACGCTTTACCAACTCGCACTGATCGAAGCGGGCAACCTCGAAGGGCTGATTCTCGGGCGGTTCCGCGTCGTCGATCGCGTGCGCACGACGGCGAAAGAAACCGTGTATCGCGTGTTCGACCCGAGCCGTGCCAACGGACCGACGCGCGGCGTCTACGTGCTGCGACAACTCAGCGAAAACGAGATGGCGAACGCGAACGATTTCCGCCAACGCTTCAGCGCGATGATCGGTGCGGGCCATCCGAACCTCGCGAACACGATGGAAGTGCTCGACGTGCAACGTCGTCCGGCGGCGCTGCAAGAGTGGGTGTCCGGGTTGTCGTCCGCCGATTGGCCACCCGCCGCCGCAACCGCAGGGGTCTGGTTACGCTTATTGAACGAAGCCGCGAAGGGGCTGCACCACGCGCACAAAGCGGGCCTCGTTCACGGCCGACTGATCCCCGAATCGTTCGTGCTGACCGCCGATGGCACGCTGAAAATCCTGGGTTTCGGCGAGCCATCGTGGCTGACGCCGAACGCGATGTCATCGACCGACTTGCCGCCATCCGCCGATCTACGCGGCTTGGGCCAAGTTGCATTCGTCTGGTCGCAACTCGGTTCTCGTCGCAAAGGCGCACGCTCGAAGCCGTTCCCCGCCGAACTGACCGCAGTGATTCGCCGCCTCGAGATCGGCTCCGAATCGCCGATGGGCGACGTGGTCGCCATCGACCGCCCGTACGCGGATACTTCCGACTTGCTACGCGACCTCGCCCGGCTCGCGGAGTCGAACCCGTGCCCGTCGGATGCATGGGAGAAGGTCGTACGCTTCGCCGGTGAAAACTCGCCCGATATGCCCGTCGCGCTTCGGCAAACGGCGTGATGACAGCAAAACGTGCGAGAGAAGCTTGACCCCGTTTGCTCGATTCCTACAATGCGCTATCCAAGAGATATCCTGCACCCACGACGGGAGGCCACTAGTTATGGCACATAAAAAGGGCCAAGGCTCTGTTCGAAACGGCCGCGATTCGAACTCCAAGCGCCGAGGCATCAAGAAGTATGCGGGCGAAAGCGTCACGATTGGCGCGATCATCGTCCTTCAGTGCGGCACGAAATGGCACCCCGGTGCCAACGTGAAGCGCGCCAAGAACGACACGCTGTTCGCGATGGCACCCGGTACGGTGTACTTCAGCAACCAGGGCCGTAAGGTCAACGTCAAGCCGATTGAAGTGCCGGCCACTGTCGCTTGATCGAACGACGATTTCCAACATACGAAAGCCTGCGGACTGCATAGTTCGCGGGCTTTTTGCGCATATCGATTGTT
>JANXNT010001015.1 GCA_025353985.1 Limnoglobus sp. | reverse complement strand
CACGGCGTAAGCGTGCCGTGGAAGCCTCAGTGGTACCACGGCACGTTTACGCCGTGCCGCTCGCCAGTTTTTTGAGAATAAACATTGTCAAAGCGTGTACCCGGATCACAAATAGCGCAACTTCAAAACTCGAGCGTCAGGCTAACAAATCATCCATGTTGAAGTCTTTCATCTCGGCGGGCTTCGCGATTTGGCGAACCACGAGTTTCCCCGCTTTCACCTCGATGCACTTCACCGTCACATTGTTTTCGATCAACATTCCTTCGGAGATCGCGTCATAACGTCGCCCGTCGAAGTCGACCGCACCCGAGGGTCGCATCGGCGTGACCGTCTTGCCAATTCGCCCGAGGAGCGACTCGGCTTCGTTACCGTTTGTTCGCTCACCGGTCGGCGCAATTTCCGCATCGTCGTGGACTTTCAGCGCCATACGGCGTCCCCACGCATAGATGCCGAGCGTGCCACCAATGGGAACTCCGACACACATCGCGACGATCGCGGCGAGCGTTTCGCGTTGGTCTTCGGTATTGACCGCGATGACCGCCACGGCACCAAACATCAGCAGGAATGAGCAGACGAGCAGGATGCCACCGGTGGGCAGGAAATACTCCCCGATGAACAGAATCACCCCGATTGCGGCAAGAATGATCGCGAACGATAGGTAATCCAAGCCCGTCTCCTTCTGGATAGTTGTTGTCCGCTTAAACTTCCTTGACGACGATTCGCGTGCCTTCGACTTCGATCACCTGCACGCGCATTCCACTAGCAATGTAGCCACCTTCGCTGACGACATCGACATATTGATCGCCAAATTGTGCCATGCCCGATGGCCGCAGTTGCGTCGCCGATGTGCCAATCGCACCGAGTAACGCGGCAGCCACGGCGGCACCGGGAAGGTCGGCGATCGTCTCGGCTTCGTCGGATTCCGAAGGCGGTAGCAGCACCATCCGGTTCATGTACGGGATATGCGGCAGAAACCGCGCGATCACGACCACGATACCGACCGCGGCCATGAGTGCGCCGAAATACTGGCCGATCCGCCCACCGAACATCGTCCACTCTTCGCTCGATTCCGGGATTTTATCGAACGTCGCAAGGCCGATGCCACCCACCATAAACAGAATACCGAGAATTCCCGACACGCCGAAACCGGGTAGCACGAACATCTCGATGAGTATGAGCACCAGCCCGAGTAGGAAGATCAAACCACCGAGGATCGCAGTCTGCCCGCTGTACTGCGAGTGCGCCCAAAACACCAGGATGAACGCCAGTGCGGCAATGATGCCGGGGACCGTCGTGCCGGGGAGTTTCAGTTCCAAAATCAGGCCCACGAAACCGATGACGACGAGCAATACCGTCACGGGGGGCTTGCGGATGAAGTCGGCAAAGCGGTCGAGCCACGATGGCATTGCGGAGCGAACTTTGTTCGAGTCGATGCCGTAAAGCGCGAACACTTCGCTCATGTCGGTGTTGTCCACGGCGAAGCGAGCGATGCCAAGTTCGACGGCACGAGTCGCGTTCAGCTTTAAGAGTTGCCCCTTGTTTTTGATCGTGCCATCGTGAACCCACTCGCCCTTCTGCCCCTCGAATTCGGCCTCGGTCATCAGGCGGCGTTTACCGCGTTCGTTGGCAGCCCGCACGCGAATGATCGCCATGTCGCGGTCGAGCATCCCGTTCACCAAAATGACCGGGTAGCCTTGCGTGCCAGCCAGATCGCTGAGGTTCTTCTTGAGAAGCTCCAAGCGGTTCGGGTCGTTGCCTTTGCCGAGGAACGCCTCGAAGTCGCCGAAGATCGCCTCGCGTTCGTCGCCAACGGCGGGTGCGGCTTTCTCGTCTTTGCGTCGGCTCATGACGATTTCGCTGCAACCGAGCGCGACGATGGCCGCCGTATCCGGGGCGGCCTGCGGGATGAACGCGACGATCAGAATCGGGTTCTCGCCTTGCTGAAATTTAATCAGCCGATCCGCCAGATCGCGTGCCGCCGAAATGTCGCCACCGGAGCAATCTTGAAACTCCAGGAACAGCACGTTCCCCTTTTGGCGGATGACATCCTCGACGATGCGAACCATCGCTTCCCGCACGCCGCCATCGATGATGCCGCGAAGCGTGTACTTGAAAGCAACCGGCGGACGGCCACCGAGCGGGTCTTCCTTCAGGCTGTTCGCAGAGAGTTGATACAGTTCCGCCACTTCGCGCCGCGAATCTGCCGTGACGGTCGATAACCCGAGTTGCTTGGCACGTTCCGCCGGTAATACACTCGGCGTATTTGCCGCCGCAAATGAAAGTGGCGT
>JANXNT010001014.1 GCA_025353985.1 Limnoglobus sp. | reverse complement strand
GCGGTTTGGTCCGGCGAGTTCGGCGAGGAAATCGAACGCGGCTTCCGGATTCGTGCAACCCTTTCGGACGCCGCCGACCCAACCGCCACCGCCGAAGTACGGCACGAAGTTGACACCGCGCACGAGGTCGGTGGGCGGTTTTTCCGCACCCGCTTTATCGTAAAAAAATCGCGTGCCCGGCAACGAGGTCAGCGACAAATTCGTCGGTGCCGCCCCACCCGTTCGCGGCAAGCGACCGAGTTCCCCAAGCGACATCAGCGCGAGCGTGGCGCTACCTTTCATGAGGGCGTCGCCCGGATCGGTGGCGGGCGTGCGGCAACGTTGCATCCGCTTCATCCAGCGTGCTGCCGCAAGGAACGACGGTGCCGTCAGTCGGGGTTTGCCCGTTTCGACATCGTAATGGAACGACAGAATCTGCGAGTCAGTCGGTTGGGCCGCATCGTTTTTTTTCGACATGCCACTGATCGCGAATGCGGGGCGATCGTAACAGGCCGCAATCATGTGGAACTCGCGGAGCGCGAGCGCCGGTTCGGGGTTGGGCATCGGCAGGCTGGTACCGAAGCGGTCGGCGAAGAACTCGGCGATGTCGGCGAATTCTTCCCATGTCGTCGGCGGAACCAAAGGGCGGGCGTACTTGGTTAAATACGCGGTTTTTGTCGCGGGATCGTCGAAGCGATCAACGCGATAGATGACGGCGTACGCTTCCCCCGCCACTGGTACGGCGCGGACATCGCCGCCCCAGCCGCACAATCGTTCGCGATAAACCGACATCGTTCGCGTCCATTGCCCCGGATGGTCGGCCGCCTGGATCGCGGGCGAAATCGACAAAAATTCCTCCCGAACAGCCATCGCGCCGACCGCGGCGGGGCGTACAATTTGAATGTCCCCCAAGGCGTCGTTAGTCAATTTCAGCGCGCCACCCGTTCGGGCAGACCAGCCCGACGATTGCCGCAAAAGCTCTTTGGCTAAAGACAAATCGGGGCAGGCGAGTGTTAGCGTGGAACCCGCGAACGGTTGTTTGCCCGTACCGGGTGTCGGTGTCGGCGGTGCGCCCGAATCGCAGCCGATTAGCGCGAGGCAAGTGACAGCAAGTGCGAAAGCACGTACTACGTTTCGCGGGGCGGCAAAGTCCCTGTAACCGAAAAATATTCCGTAAGCGGGAGATTTTTCTTGCATGAAGTGGTTCCCGTAAAATAGTATGACTAAAGATAGACGAAAGGTTCGCCCGAACTAGTGTATTGGTGGGTGACAAGCCAACTCTTCGGCGTGCTGTTTCTCTTTCGAGCGATTTTGTCGACATTGTTTCAAATTCTGTTTTGGTGTCGTCAATGGCTCCTCAGTTCCGTCGTCCGCTTTGTCGAGCGTCAGGCATCGTATGGAAGGAACAGCGATGAATATTAGTTTAGTTGTGGCCGCTGGCGTTCACCAGGGGAAAGTAATCCCCGTGGCTGCGCCCCAATTTATTATTGGCCGCGACCCAACCTGCCAGCTGCGCCCCGCCAGCCAGGCGATCAGTAAACAGCATTGTTCGATCTTGCAACGCGAAAACAAAGTCTTCGTCAAAGACTACGGCAGCACAAACGGCACGTTTATCAACGACCAACAACTAACGCCGAATGCCGAACGCGAAGTGAAAGCCGGGGACAGAATTCGCCTCGGGCCGCTCGATTTCAGCATTCAAATCGTCATGCCTCGCCCTTCGGATTCGACGCCGATCCCCGATTCACTCAAAGCCTTGGACAGCAAGACGATCAAAGGTCTGCAAGCCGCCGCCGGAGTAAAGTCCGGTTCCTCAGCCGCACAGAAGCCCGTCCCGAAACCGGCCGAGAAGCCACAGCCGATCCCAACACCGACGAAATCTTCTTCCGATGGCGGCCCCGAAAGCGACGATAACATCGCCGCCATGTTACTCGGGTTGGACGACGATGCCCCTTCGACGAGCATCCCCGAAGGCAGCACCGTGTTCGAAATGAAAGCCGTCAACCCCGACGGTAGCCCAAAACCGACCGTCGTCGCCGATGCCAAGCCCGCCAAGAAGGGCGTGTTGACGCAAGAAGAATCGTCGAGCGCCGCCAGCGACATTCTGCGAAAGTACCTGCGACGCCCCCGCTGAGTGATCGTTCAACGCGTCGCTTGATAATGCGCATCGAGTATCGCGGCATCGACCTTTTGCTCAAGGGCTGCGATTTCGAAAAGGTCGAGTGCCGCAGTGGAATCGCCGTTTTCGCAAGTGTGCCAAGCGACCGTTGCTGCATGAGCGTCGAGTAGCTTGGCAAGCGATCCGATTCGCACTTCGACCCGGACGTACGTTTCGGATTGAATCTCCAATCCGACTCCCGGCATCGACGACAAGATTGCTACCCCGTTCGTCGTGTAACTGGCCGCCGCCATTCGCAATGTGATCTGATCGTTCCCCAAACGGCAGACCGAAACATACGTAAGCCCATCCCGAGACAGGTACTTCGGGATGTAGTGCGTATGTGTAAATTCATTCGCGATAAACCACGCCCGTTCGCGCACGACCCCCACGAGTTCGAACCCTGCTTTCTGTAACTCATCGTGCCGGGATTGATGCTCGCTATCCCATTTCGGAATCGCAAAATTCGGGTCGCGCACGACCGAGTAACGCAAAAACGTGAACCCGTGATAGGTGAGAAGAGACGGCAGCATATACAAAAAAGCAGTAAACACGAGCGTGGCATATATTGCCGTTTCGAGTGTCATCGGGTCGACTCTTGCGGATGGCTCGGTTTTGTAGTGAGGCCAGCGAGGTACGCAATCGTAGAACCAATTCGTCAGAAAGACGCCGATTCCGCACGGTGTCGTGCAAAGAACACCCAGGTGAAAAACAACATAAACACGAAGTCATTGAGTCCGTAGATACTGTAAAACACGCCCGCGAAGGTGTCCCGGGAGTAGAGATCGAACAGGCTATTCTTCGATTGCCACAATAACCAAGCCAACACGTACACGAACTTTTCTAGCGCAAATGCTCCGAATAGCCATTTG
This sequence comes from Limnoglobus sp., assembly GCA_025353985.1. Taxonomy (GTDB): domain Bacteria; phylum Planctomycetota; class Planctomycetia; order Gemmatales; family Gemmataceae; genus Limnoglobus. The sequence continues at coordinate 5,488 of JANXNT010001014.1, read as the reverse complement.
CCGCCCGATCGAATCGATGCCGCGCCGATGTATGCCAGGCCCCATACCACGATCATGAGGAGGCCGAAGTTAGACATCACGACGGGATCCGCTTCGTTGATCGCGACATTGTTGAATGCACGCGAAAACACGAACACGCCAACGATGTTCATCGCTCCCGCCGCAATCAGCCCATTTCGTATCATCGTTTTATTCACGTACTCACCTCGGGAAATTCGATTCGTCACTTAGTTTTTGCAGCGTGGCCCGGCGGGTTCGCTGCTCTTTTCGCTCATTCCGGAGTTTCCGAGTGCGATGAGTTCCTGGGTTCGCGTTCGGTTGAGGTCGATAAAGCTCGTCCACTTTGCGGGCACGTTGGCCTCGGAGAAAATCGCTTCGACGGGGCACTCGTGGACGCACGCCTCGCAGTCGATGCAGTTGTCGGGGTCGATGTACAACTGACTTTCGCCCTGATAGATGCACTCGCACGGGCAGACGACGACGCAATCGGTGTACTTGCAATCGACGCACGGCTCGGTAATCACGAACGCCATTTTCCCGCACTCCTGTTAGGACATCGGCCCGAGATACTCGAACCGCAATGTCGTCCGTTCCCCGCGCGTCACCCGCTCGGCGAACATGCTGAGCGGGCGAACCCACAGGCCGCTGTCTTCGTATAGCGGTCGGTAGACGACGAGCGTTTCGTCGGTCTCCGAATGGCGGGCGATGCCGATCACTTCGTACTCGCCGCCCTTGAAATGACGATACCGCCCAGGCTTCACAGGTTCGGTCATGGCCGTGGTTTCCCTTAAAATGGCGCAAATATTACTCTGACATCGTATCCGGTATACCCCTCGCGGCTCGTGTCGTGCTTTGATAAAATCGCAATATGCTTACCGTCACCACCGCTGAATTGCAGTCTGCCACCGCCCGCTTCGATGCCGAAGCCAAACCCGCCACGTTCGATACGGGGCGCTACCGGATGCCGTACGTGAGTTGGGGCCACGGCCCGCGTACGCTCGTGTTCGTGCATGGCCTATGCGATTTACCACGCTCGTTTGCGATGCTCATGGCGCGGCTTTGCGGCGAGTTTCGTTGCCTCGCGATTTCGCTCGCCGATGGTCGCACCGATGGCGCGAATCTCGGCATGTATACACACGCGGATTACGCGCACGATCTGATTGCGCTACTCGATCATTTGCAAATCGAACGCGTCGATTTACTCGGTTCGTCGTTCGGCTCCACGGTGGCACTCCGCACCGCGATTACCTACCCGCAGCGGCTGAATCGCGTGATTTTGCAAGGCGGTTTCGCACGAAGGCCACTCATCCGCATCGAACGGGGCCTGGCGCGGATGGGCCGATTCTGGCCGTGGCTGATGGGCGATCTGCCGGTGCGCGAGACGGCGATGCGCAAGCTCGAAGCCCCCGCATTCGTGACCGCCCCGAAGGAGATTTTCGACTTTTTGCTCGTGAACAGCGGGCTGACACCGATCCGCGCTGCCGCACGCCGGGCGCTCATTCTCGATACACTCGACTTACGCCCGCAATTACAACAGGTGCGTTCGCCGGTGCTGATGATCGGCGGCGACCGCGACACGATCGTGCCGCGAATGTACGAAGCCGAAGTCGAAGCCGGCGTGCCCGACGTGCGGCGAATCGAATATTCGCCGTGCGGCCATTACCCGCAATACACTCACCCCGAACGCATGGCCCAAGACATGCGCGCGTTCTTAGGCGATAGGTAAAACCCATGACACGCGCTGAATTGCTCCGCGAACTCGAATCCGAGTTGGAACTGTCGCCGCTGTCGTTGCACGGCCCAGAGGAACTCGCGAACTACCCCGCATGGGACTCGCTCACGCAAATGAATTTCCTCGTCTATCTCGACGGTGCCAAGAACGGAATGCACCTCACCCCGCAACGCATCAGCGAGTGCCGCACCGCCCAGGAACTCGTCGATGCGTGCGTTGTGTCCACGCAGTGAGGCGAACGCGGTTTGCGTACACTGGTAACATGCATAACGAAGCCGGTACTGGTGAACAACGATGAGCGAACTAACCAATAAAGTGTTCAAAGTCTTCAGCGAAAAGCCGCTGACGCCTGATCAGTCGAACCTGTACGTCCCGCTCGACGATCTTCGGGGATCGTATAACACGGTCCATCGGCTCGCTGGCACGATCCGTGCGGATCAGGGTACGACACAAGTTCTCGCCGGACACAAAGGTAGTGGGAAATCGACCGAACTGATGAGGCTTCAAAAAGAGTTAGAGACGGGCAAGCCGAATTATTTCGTTGTCTACTGTAGCAGCGATGAAGACATCGACCGGAACGACATCGACTTCACCGAAATTCTTTTCGTCATCGTACGGCAGATGGCTGTGCAACTGAAATTGAAAGCGAATATTACCCTCGAACCCGGATACTTCAAGAAACGACTCGACTCGCTCAGGGGCCTTCTCGGTAGCCAAGTTGAGTTTGAAAAGTTCGACTTGAATCTATCCGTTGCGAAGATCAGCGGCGTTATCAAAAACAGCCCGACAACGCGCGATCAAGTGCGTAAAGCTTTGGAGCCGGTTACCGACAGCTTCCTCGCGGCGGCGAACGATCTTATCGGCGATGCCACGCTACAACTTGGCAAAATGGGCTACGCCGGCCTGGTGATACTCTTCGACGATCTCGACAAAATGATCGTCCGCCCGATGGAGGGAACGCGGCACACGACCGACGAGCATCTGTTCATCAATCGTTCGCCGCAGATGACCGGCTTCAAATGCCACATCATTTACTCGATGCCGCTGATGTTGGCATATTCGAAACATCACCAGACTTTGAAAAACCTCTACGGAGGTCAGTTACCCCTCGTGCCGATGATTAAAGTAAAGACGATGCCACCGGGTGGCGCAGTTTATCAGCCCGGTATCGATGCGATGCGGGAAATCATCGATGCCCGGCTCAATTCCGAGCAAATCATGTTCAACAAGGTTTTCGATTCTGTAGGAACATGCGACCAACTGATCCAATTGAGTGGCGGTCAACCGTCGGTGTTGATGTCGTTGGTAAAGGAAACCGTGATAGCTGATACACTGCCAATCAAAGAGGCTTCGCTCAATCGTATTCGGGTCGAGGGGAGACGCGAGTTTCGTCGGCAACTCCGACGCGACCACTGGAAAGTGGTCGAGGAATTCCGAACGAATGGAAAGTACGTTCCCGACGAAGATGAGGATCCCGTCTTCCGCGATCTCCTCGAAAGTCGCGCACTCCTTCAATATGTGAACGACGAAGAATGGTGCGGCCTCAACCCGTTCGTCGAACTGCTCGAACCCCCGGCAGGTATCAAACCCGATGCAGCCAAATCTTGATGCACCGCCGACCGTCGAGGCCGAACTCGCGGCACTTCGGCGATTGCTCGATTTCGGCGAGGGCCTGTTCTCGTCGAGCATTGCCGTTTGCAATTCGCCCGTCGAACGCGATCGCCTCATCGAGAAAATTCGCGAGACGCACCCCGGCGTGGCGGTAATCACTATCCCGCCTTGTACCGTGGATGTCTTCGGCTTCGCCATCGAAGGTTACACCGGCCCCCCGAAAGCGTTATTCCTGATCGGCCTCGAAGCCTCGATTGCATCGCAAGAAGCCGACTCGCACACGCTACGCTCGTTGAACGCATCGCGAGACTTATGGCCTAACCGCTACCCGTGCCCCATCGTACTCTGGCTCCCAGAATACGCCGCCACCGCCCTCTCGCAACAAGCCCGCGACTACTGGCGCTTCATCAGCCACCGCTTCTACTTCGCAACCGAAGCACATGCGTCGGGTTTGCTGGCAGATCAGTTTTCAACCGAGTATCGCCTTGCCAATACGTTGTCAGCAGAAGAAAAACTGACGCGGATTGACGAACTCGTTCAGCGCATTGATAGCGTTGGCGACGATCCACCTCCTGCACTTCAACGTCATGTACTTGACTGGTTGGACGAATTGGCGACTCTCAGCCAAATAACGGGTGCTGATGCCCTCAGTATTCGCCGCAATCATGAGTTGCCTGTTTACCAACGGCTCGGTGATGAGTTGGGCAAGGCAAAGACGCTAGGGAAAATCGCTGGACTTTTAATTGACCGTGGCGACACCGACGAGGCCCTGAGTATCTATCGCGAAGAAATTCTACCTATATACGATCGACTCGGTGTCGTGCGTGAGAAGGCACTGACGATGTCGAGTATTGCTGGAATCATCAGTCAACTCGGCAATACCGACGAAGCGTATCGAATTCTCTTCGAGGAAGCACTCCCCCTCCTACAGGAATTAAAAGATGTAAAGTATGCTGCGTTGATTCAAGGCCAAATGGCCGTCATGTTGCAAAACGTCGGTCGGAACGACGAAGCACTCAAGATTTTTGAAAGAGTCTCGAACGCCTTTGAAATCGTCGGCGACTTGAGGTCGAAGGCAATGACGAGGGGATACATCGCCAAGCTCCTCCATAAAATCGGCCAAACTGACGAAGCACTGCGCATTCATCGTGTTGAAGTATTCCCTGTGTACGAACAACTCGGGGACGAACTTGCTAAGGCACACACGCTGGAGGAAATTGCGGATATTCTTATGGAACGTGGCGAATACTATGAGGCCCTACGTCTCCTCCGCGATGAAGCAGGCCCAATCTATTTACGACTAGGTGACATTAAGGCGTGTGCAACTGCGTTGAGGAAAATGGCTACCATCTTAATCTCGACTGGAAATATCGACGAAGCAATTCTCATACTCGAAAATGTGGCAAAACTTTGCGACGACATTGACGCTGTGCGTGAGAATGCTGTGGCGAATGCCAAGATCGCTACTGTGCTCCAACAACGTGGCCAGACCGACGAAGCTCTTCGCAAGTATCGAGAAGAGATACTCCCGATCTTTGAACGACTTGGCAATTTGCGGGATCAATTTGTTTGCAGATGGAATATCGGCACTGCCCTGCTTCAAAAACCATCGCCAACTGAAGCCGATATAAAGGAAGCCCGCGAGCATCTTCGTTGGGCGCTCGCGATGGCCGAGCAGCACAAGTATGCTGAAGCGGCACAGATTCGCGAGACGGTGAAGCGTTTACTTGGCGATTGACAACACGCACGCCTTACTTTCAGCTGGTTTATATCGTTTGCTGCTTCCTTTTCAGGCAATGTGCAGAATGTGTGCTTCATTCCCGCGTGAATCGGAATTATAATCGGCTTGCCACGTCGATGTCGTTTCGTCCACCTGAAATGAAGGTTTTGCGTCGTGTCTCGCCGACTCGCCACGCCTCCCTCGCTAGCGCTTCGGGCTAACAATTCTTTCGCCCGGCATGACCGTATTGGGTCGTGTCTCGCCGACTCGCCACGCCTCCCTCGCTAGCGCTTTTTGAAGTTGCGCTTTCCGTCGCGTGTCTTCAAATGCAGGTGCTTCACGCACAAACCCGCGCCTGGCGAGCGGCACGGCGTAAGCGTGTCCGTGGTACCCACAGAGGCTTCCACGGACACGCTTACGCCGTG
>JANXNT010000092.1 GCA_025353985.1 Limnoglobus sp. | reverse complement strand
CGACCCGACGGCGCACGCCGAGATGATCGCGCTGACGCAAGCGGCGGCTTCGCTCGGTTCGTGGCGTTTGGAAAAATGTATTCTGTACGTCACGCTCGAACCGTGCCCGATGTGCGCGGGGGCGATCGTCCAAGCCCGCGTGCCGATCGTCGTTTACGGCTGCACGGACTTCAAAGCCGGCGCGTGCCACACGCTGTACCAGATCACGAACGACCCGCGGCTCAACCACCGTTGCGCGGTGATTGGGGGCGTGATGGCCGAATCGTGTTCGGCGATCTTGAGCGCGTTCTTTGCCCAAAAGCGTGCGATGGGCAAAAAGTAGCCCGCGCAACCGATGCAACCGTCGCACCGCCACAACGAACTGCCACACTGTGGCCGGGTTCGCCACCACTTGCTTTCGGTTCGTGGTAAACTGCTTGAATCGGCAAATCGTTCCCGGAGTGCGTGCCATGCGGTTATCAGCGGCTCTTTTGCTACTCAGCGTTTTAATATTGCCCTCCGCGTACGGCCAATCGTCGATCTACTCGAAGGCGGTGCCACCGACGGCCGCCACGCTCGACCCGCTCAACCTGACGACGCAATGGACCACCGTCGTGCCCGTCGGCGGACGCTCGGATAGCGTCGGTTTGGTGCAAGTCGTGCCGGGCGGGCAGATTTTTGTGCAGACGGTCGCCGGGTTGCTCGTGGCCATCGACGAACGAACCGGTGCCCAACAATGGACGATGAAATACGACTCGCCGAACGCGACGATCTATCCCGTAGGCGTGAACTCACGCTTCGTGTTCGCGGTGAACGTGCTGCGGATTTACTGCATTCAACGCTACACGGGCACGGTCGAATTTTCCTATTCGTTGCCGCTCATCCCGACATCGGGGCCAACTGCTGACGACACCGGTTTCTATCTGATTTTGAACAGCCAACGCATCGCCGCGTTCGATCTGCCTTCGGCGATTGTCGTTCCGGATAAAGCGCTTGCCGCGTTGAAGGCAAAGGGCGGAAGCATCGTCAACGACCCGAAAACGCGCAACCCCGCTAACATCGTCGCAGACCGTTACCCGAGCGGCGCGCGGAAGTCCTTGTTCGCCGAAGATCGCTTCGAAGAGACGAAAATCACACTCGCGACCGCCGAGCCATCGGGGAACGTCTCGCAGCGTACGCCTTCGCTATCGGTGCTGCCGACGATGCAGCCTCCGTACCGCCTTTACGACGATAAAGGCCGCTACCTGAACAAGACCGAATCGGTCGGACTCGCGTACAGCCTGCGCCAGCCTTACAGTTTCAAAGACCCGGCTACGGGGCAAATCCAACGTACGCCCTCGCTCTCGACGATGCCATCAATGGCGGCCGTGGCGGAGAAAACGAATCTGCGCGAGCGGGGCTTGGAACCGCAGTTGCGCTGGGCGTTCGGTTCGTCGATTCGCCTGGTCTACCAGCCGCTGACAACGCGAAGTCGCGTTTGGGTAACGAGCGATACGCCTGCGATTCTGGCACTGCAAAAAGAAGACAAAGTTCCGCAAGTCGATGCGAAAATGCCCGATGCCGCAATTGCCGCTTCCGCACAGGCTGACGATGTCGCGTACATTCCGCTCGATGGTGGCAACCTGCTCGCGCTCGATTTAACGAGCGGCGGAAACGCGACGCTGCGGCCCGTTTGGCGTGCGAACGTCGGTGGCATTCTGACACGCAGCCCGCTCGCTACGAACAACGGGATTTTCCAACCTTCGGAAGGTTCCGGCGTCGCCCGCATCGACCCGAAAACCGGCGAAGTGACGTGGCGAACGCTGAGTACCGACGATTATCTGCTCGCGGTCAACGACGAACGCGCCTACGTTCGCGACCGCATTGGCCGCGTTCATGTGTACGACCGCAGCCGCGTGGCCGACTCGGTGACAAAGCGTGCAGTGGCACTAAATTCGATCGACCTCGGCGAGTTCCGCATCCCGACGATGAACGAACAAACCGACCGCATTTTCCTCGCATCGGACAACGGTTTGATCGTCTGCCTTCGCGACAAATCCGCGAAGTACAACAGCCCGATGCTGGTCGCCCCACCACTCCACAAACCGATCTTAGATCTCAAGAAGAAGCCCGATGCGGCCCCGACCACAGCAGCGGAACCCGCACCCGCACCGAAAGCACCATAGGCTACCCGTTCCTTTCTGGGGTTTCGCATGTCATTTTCTCGCCGTTCGTTTCTGGCTGCCACCGGTGCGGCCACCCTCGCGGGTGTCACTCGTGCCGAGACGCCGAAAGCGTCGAAGTTTGAACTTGGCCTCGTGACCTACAACGTCGTGCAGTCGTGGGATCTGCCTGCGATCTTAAAAGTGTGTCAGGCGCACGGCATCGCGGCGGTCGAGTGTCGCACGACGCACAAACACGGCGTCGAACCGAAATTGACCGCCGACGAACGCAAGACCGTGAAGCAACAATTCGCCGATGCGGGCGTGAAGTTCTGGGGCAGTGGCAGCATTTGCGAGTTTCACGCAGCAGACAAATCCGTGGTCGCAAAGAACGTCGAAGACTGCAAAGAGTTCGTGCAACTCGTCGCCGACCTCGGTGGCAAAGGCGTGAAGGTTCGCCCGAACGGCGTGGCAAAAGGCATGACCGTCGAAGCCGCTTGCAACCAGATCGGCGAGGCGCTGAAGTTGTGCGGGAAAGCCGCCGCCGACGCGGGGATCGAAATCTGGGTCGAAGTTCACGGGCCAGTGACGGCGATCCCGAAAAACATGAAGGCGATCATGGACGCGTGCGGGCACAAATCCGTCGGCGTCACCTGGAACTCGAACCCCACCGACCTCGTCGATGGCTCGATCGCCGAAGGCTTCGAGTTGCTAGCCCCGCACATCAAATCGTGCCACATCAACGACCTGACGGGCAAGTACCCGTACCGAGATCTGTTCCAGCGGCTGAAAGCCATCGGCTACGACCGCTACACGATGTGCGAAGTCGGCAAATCCTACGACGTCGAAACCGGCACGCAATTCCTGAAAGAATACAAGGCAATGTGGTCAGAATTGGTGAAGGGTTGATCGTTCACCAAGCCGGTTCGTCGTGGAAGTTGCCGCCACTTGGCGTTTCGGCGATGGTTTTGTGCCGCGCTTTCACGACGGCTTCGGCGAGTTCGAGATCGTCCTTCGTCGTGATTTTGAAGTTCGTCGCACTACTGGCGACGACGTAAACCGCGTGGCCTATCGCTTCGATTAATTGCGCATCATCGGTAATCGCGGCACTCAGTTGTGTGCGTTTCGCGTAGGCTTCGACGAGCCAATCGCGCCGGAAAACTTGTGGTGTCTGCGCCTGCCAAAGTTCCTGCCGTGGCACCGTGTCGAGGATTCGCAACGTTACTGCATCGACTTTTTTCAGCGTGTCCGCCACCGGCACCGCAAGCATCGCCGCCCCGTGAATGTGTGCCGCTGCAAACACGGAATCGATCTGCGAAGCCGTCACTAATGGCCGCACCGCATCATGGACGGCGACGTAATCGACATCGTCCGGGATTCGTGCGAGCGCGTTCGCCACCGACTCGAATCGTTCCGAACCGCCTGCGACAATCTCCGCATTCACAAATGCGAGCAAGTGCCCGAACCGTCCGCGAAACGTGTCGATATCTTCCGGCGAAATGACGATGTATACCCGCGAAACCTCTTTACGCGTCCAGAACAGTTCCGCCGAGCGCTGCCAGATCGGTCGGCCATCCAGCCCGACAAACGGCTTCTTTTCCAGCCCGCCAAACCGCGACGACTGACCCGCAGCCGGGATGATCACAGCAAACATGGCACCCTCTATCAAGGCGAGTGGTGGGTGTCAGCCCACTGATCCCACCACACGCAATCAAAAATGGGGATTGCCAACAACGCAGGAAGAATCAGGGGGCTGACGCCACCCCGCTCGCCAAGATTGGCGCGTCCTTCATCGAATGTTGCCAGTTCGACAGGCTCGTTCGCCATTCGTTCCACATCGTTTCTTGCTCGCTTAAAAGCAGTTCCACGCTATGCGCGTGTTGCTGCATCGCGTCGAGTTTCGCGTCCCATGCCCCATGCAATGCCGTTATCGTAGGCAAATGATCGTCGAGATGTACGGCTTTCGGCGCAGCGACATCCGCAGGCACATCGTAATTTTGCAAGTCTGCCAAGCAATGACTAATCGCTTGCTCGATCTCGGCCAGCGTCGCGCGCCAGCCCATTTCGTTCGCGTTCATGATCGCCCCCTCGATCGAGAAATCGTGCCTTCCCCCGAAAGCACGCGCGGCAATAGCGAAACTTCGCCGCGATGGGGAGAGCAATTATTCCGTCACGGTGACGGGGGTGACGGGAACCGATTTCGACTCGGCGATCACTGGGTAGACGAGAACGGTCGCTTTGATTTGCTCGCCGTAGTTGTAGATACTGTCGATTGATTCCAACGGGAACTTGTCGCCATCTTTTTTCTCGTGGAAGAGCATCAGGACGAGCTTCTTCGTGTTGTTGAATAGCAACCGGCAAATCGGCTTGCGGTTGTTGTCGTCGAGCAGGATCGCACAGTAGCTTTGCGAATCGCGCATGCAGATCCGGTGCGGTGCGATGATGCCGCGTAAGATCGCCCGCACAATATGGAATCCTTCGATCTCCTCGGCGGTTGTTTCGATTGTGCTCTCGGCTGCGACTTCGAATTCTGCAACGGTCACCGATTCCGGTGCCATCGCTCCTTTGAGCCGGTCGTTGATCCGCTCGCTCAGTAATTGCTCGAATGCCCGTTTCGTGATTGCCGTAAACTGGTCGACGACCGGTTGGGCAAACCGGCGGTTGCCAATGAGGTCCGCAGCCAGCAGTCGGACGAACCGTTCGTCTGGAGTGACCATCCACTCCGCGAGCCGATTTTGGATGGCCGTCGTGTACTTCAACTCGTTTGCGGTGTTCAAGATGGTGTCGAGGTCGAACGCCGACTTCGCAAATTTTTTCAGTTCCTCGACATCGCGCTCTTTGAAATCGAGAATGTTGAACTCGAAGAACGGCGTTTCGTCCATCTTGTTCGGTTGTTCCAGGTCCGTGAAGAACCGGTACATCAGTCCGTTCGTCAGAACTCCGAATCGGGCTTCCGTGACGTGAAAATAGCGAAAGAGCTGACCGGCGTGGTTGATGTTCAAATCGGCCCCCGCCTTCTTGCACTCGAACAGAATGATC
>JANXNT010001006.1 GCA_025353985.1 Limnoglobus sp. | reverse complement strand
TTTCGCAAGAAAATATGCTGCAAGCAACCCGCCCGGCCCCGAACCGATCACCACCGGACGTTGCGGCAACGGGTGCGTACCGGCATCGGGAATCTGAAACGGCGGATCTTCAAATAACTCGACCTGTGCGGAACCGTTGCCACGGTATCCGACGGAAAGTTCGTCCGATGGCAGCTCGATTTCCAAGTTGTAGACGAACTTCAACTGGCGTTTGTCGCGTAAATCGAGCGACTTTCGCAGAATCCGCCAACGCGAAATGTCGTTCGGCAACACGCCCACCGCTCGCGCAAAGTGCGACGGCAGATTCGTTTCCGGCTCTTCGACGGACAGCGATAAATTACTCACACGCAACGGCATGATTCGGCTTTCAGCAATCGAGTAAGCGACAGAAGCAGTTTACGATACCGCGATTCGCTTTCAGCCTTCACCGTTTGCAGATTCTGTTTGTAACCGCAACCGGTACCAACCATAATACGTTCAGCGAGTCGCTACCCATTCCGTTTGGGCGAAACCACCATGTGCCGTTACACGCTGTTATTGCTGTCACTCGTTGTTGCCGCGTCTGTAAGCATTGCCGAAGAACCGTCGTTCAACGGGCGTACGGTCACCGAGTGGATGGCGATGGTGAAGGAAGACGCACTTCCTCGCAAGCGAAAAGCGGCGATCATCGCGCTCGGACAAATCGCCTCCGAAAGCAAAGACGCGCACAAAGCAGTGCTGACGGCCATAGTGAAGGCGATGAAAACCGATGCCAACGCGGGTGTGCGTGGCCAAGCCGCCGCGATACTCGGCCAGCAACCGACCGAGTCGGCGGCGTTATTCGTGCCCGAGTTCGCCGAAGCATTGCGTTCCGAACGCGACACCGATACGCGGCGAGAAATCGCAACTTCGATTGGCCGATTCGGCAAGCTATCGCAAACATCCGTGACGCCACTCATTGATGTGCTCAAAGACATATCACCTCGCACCCGAGCCGCCGCCGCCGAGGCTCTCGGCCGCATTGGTAAGGACGCGCAACTAAGTGCGTTGGAAATGACCGCGCTTACGAAGGATGCGGACCGCAACGTACGCTATGCCGCGGTGTTCGCACTCGGCCGCATCGAACCCGAAAACACCGAAGCAACAGCGACCGCGATACTCACCCTGTTGCAAGCGGAACGCGGCAACGAGGCCAAGTTACTCGCGCTGGCATCTGTCAGTAGCGCAGCTATCTGGGTAATTCGTCGCGACAGCGAGATCGTCGCTGCAAGTATCGTTTCACTCGGTTTACTCGGCGAAAAGAACGCCGATGTCACACGGGCCGTTGCGAATTATCTCCGCGACCCCGACTCGGAGATCCGCCAACATGCCGTACTTGCGCTCGGGAAGTTTGGCAGCATTACGAAGACTATGGAAGCGAATCTAACCGCCACATTCGTGAACGACCCCGTTAAACAGG
>JANXNT010000129.1 GCA_025353985.1 Limnoglobus sp. | reverse complement strand
GGCTCATGGAATGTGCCTGCTACAAGCATGCACTTCGCACTACCGGCAATCATGACAGTGGATGGACCCAGCCTCGGGGCGTGAGTGGGCGCGGGCTGGTGCCTTCGACGATGGTGTAACCGGCTGGCACGCACTTGCCGATCTGGCGGTATTGGCTGGGGACACGGTGCACGTCTTCGCACGCGACGGCGAAGATTAGTTCGAAATCTTCGCCGTCGGTTAGCGCGTGTTCCAGTGGCGATTGCCCGCTAGTTTGGCTACGCAGCACCGCATCCGGGTGGATCGGGATCGCGTCGGCATCCAGCGTCGCCCCGCATCCGCTTTCCTCGAGGATGTGGTGCAAATCCGCACTCAGGCCGTCGCTGATATCGATCATCGCGTGCAAATCGACCGCTTGGTGCAACGCGAGTGCCTCGGCGATTCGTGGGGTGAAATCGAGGTGCCGTCCGAGGATGCTGCCGCCGAGTGGGCCGGTTACGAACAGCAAGTCGCCGGGTTTTGCCCCGTTACGGCGCACCGGGCCGCGCTCGGTCGCTTCGCCGAACAGCGTCACCGAAATGACGAGCTTGCCATCCCAACTGTTCGTATCGCCACCCACAATCGGCACCTGAAAGCGGTCGGCCATCTCGCGCATACCGAGGTAAAGTTCCTCGGCCAACGAGCGTGCATTCGCAATTTGAGGCAGCGCCACACTGACGACGGCGGCGGTCGGCACACCGGCCATTGCGGCGATGTCGCTGAGGTTGACAGTCAGCGCTTTACGGCCAATTCGTCTCGGTTCGACTTCCGCAAGAATGAAATCGGTACCGTCCATCAACATGTCGGTGGTGATAAGCAACGGCCGCGTACCGGGGGCCAGTGCCGCGCAGTCGTCGCCAGGGCCGATGAGCACGCGCGGGTGGGCCGGAGTGCGTTTGCGAAGCCAGTCGATGTATCCGAATTCGCCAGACATATTCATTTCCCGTCTGAAATGTGTGTCGTTCGGTGAAAAAGCGTCGGAAAAGTTGACGCAAACTACCGATTTTTCTGCCGTGCGGATGATTTTATCGGCGAAGCTCTCAACAATGAACTACGGTTGAGGATGCCAAGCTGGCCTGGAACCCCTCGCACGAACGCGACGCAAGGAACCCTACGCATGTCTCTCCCGGTTACTGAAATCCGCACCAAACTCAAACCTGCCAGCGCCATCGAGCGAACTTATGGCGAACCGCGCTTCTACGCCGATGGCGACATCGCGGCCATCGCGTTCGTTGCCGATGGTACGCTGTTTTCCATCGATGAAACCGGACACTTGCGGCACTGGACCGCCGAAGGCTCGCTGCTGTCGCGGGTCGAACTCAGCGACCTCGAAACGCTGTGGTGTTTCGCCCCCGGCGCGAAACAACTCGCAAGCGGCAACGATGACCTTTTGTTCTGGGATACGGCTACCGGCCAACTTCGCCACCGCATCGAACAATCGTCGTGGCTGACCGCGCTCGCGTATTCGCCCGATTGTGCCACCGTGGCCACGGGGCACGACGACGGCAAAGTTCGCCTGTGGAATACCAGCACTTACAAGTGTACTGGCGAAATCGCCGCACACGGAATGCCATTGTCGACGATCGCGTTTTCGCCCGATGGCAAGCAGATTGCCACCGCCGGGGAAGACCGCGTCGTTCGCGTGTGGGATGCCGTTTCGCACAACCGCCTCGCCGAATTGCGCAGCCATACCGACCGCATTCCGTCGCTGTCGTGGTCGGCCGATGGTGCGCTGCTCGCGTCCGCCGGTTGGGACACCTCCGCCCGCGTCTGGGATCCGAAACAGTCGGACCCGCTAATGCTGCTCAACAGCCATTCGGATCAAGTGCTCGTGCTCGCGTTCGCGCCGCACGGCTCGCTGTTGGCGACGGTCGATTCGGATCACGATATTCACTTGTGGTCGAACCCGAAGGCAGCGAAAATCGCGCACGTGCTTCGCGGCCACGTCGATGAAATCCATAGCTTGTCGTTCAATGCTGACGGTTCGCGTCTGGCGTCGGCGGGTGCGGATCGCGTCATCCATATTTGGGACACGGCCACGGGGCGATTGGTTGCGGGGCCGAACCCGACGGGCAAGCACGGCATCGCGCTGATTGCTGGCCCGAACGACACGCTGCAACTGATTAGCACGGGCCGCGCGACCGCGATGGCGTGGGATGCCGCAACCGGTGCGGAGATCGCGCTGAACGATGCCGCCACTGCATCGTGCATTGCCACGAGCCGGGATGGCCGATGGCTGGCAATCGGCGGGACCGACCACTTTACGCGACTTCACGACCGAACGAATTCGGGGAAAATCAAGCGCCTCGAAGCGACGAAGCCGCCGATCGGTGCGTTGTCGTTCAACGCCGACGGCACGCAACTGGCGCAGTCCAGCCCGGCCGATGGCCTCGTTTGGCTCTGGGATACGACTACCGGCGAGCCGAACATCATCCTCATCGAAGCCGCCGACGGTTGCACTTTAGAGAGCATCGACTTCCATCCCGATGGCCAACGGGTCGCCGTCGGCGGGATCGATTATCTCTCGACGGGGGATCGAACCGGTGCGGTTTGCGTGTGGGATGTGCCATCGAAAACGAAGCAACTCGTGTTCGATACCGGCGTGTACATTCTGGCGACCGACCCGACGGGGCGCTACCTCGCCGGTGCGGGGATCAACGATGCGGTGTACGTTTGGGATCTCGAATCGAAGGTCGAAGGCGAAGAGGAAATCTTCGAGTTGGCGGGGCACACCGAACGCATTCAGGCGCTCGCGTTCAGCCCCGACGGCAGCTACCTCATCTCCGGCGGCGACGATCTCACGATCCGCATCTGGGACATCCTGAGCGGCCGCTTACTGACGGCCCGCGAGTTCGACACGGCCATCCAGTCGCTCGCATTCAGCCCGTGCGGCAAGTGGCTCTTCACCGGCAACGGCAACACGACCTGCTACCAAATCGAGTTCGCGAAGTTGGTCGACGATTAAAATTGCGTATCAACACAGTGATATGCAAAACAGCACGGTTCAAACTTGTTGAACCGTGCCAAGAAATCGGTTGCTATTTCTTTTCAGTGGCAGGCTTCGCGTCGGTCACTTTTTTCGCAGTTCCAGGGGCTGACATGTCTAAACTTCAGCGTCTCGCGCTTGGGGTCGTCGTGGTCGCCGGTGGGATGACCGTCTTTTTCGTCGATCGCGGACGTCGAGCGACGGAACGCATTGATGTACCTTTCGAGTTGGGCGAGGGGGTCGATTCACTCCACGAGCCGATTGTGCCCACCGAGGTGCCCGCCGACATTCGCGAACTGGAGCGGAGCCGACGAGCGAGACGGCCAGCCGATCCGAAGCGCAAGACCTACGGCCGCCCCTACGACTCGGTTTTGGAGGGATGGAATCACGAAGGCAAGTTACCGCGAGCCAAACCCGCCGAGCCGATGCCGTCGACTTCGTGCCGGTCGGTCGAACCGGCCCCCAAGCACGTCGCGGACGTGTCCGGGCCGTACCGCGTTCACGATCTTGCCGTGTCGGATTTCGAGACCGCGTCGGGCTTCGGGTTCGTGCGTATGTTATTTGAAAAGAATGCTCGCGGGGTTTGGGTGGCGTCGCGGGCGATCGACCGCGTCGAGCTCGTCAGCCTGCTGACCGACTCTGAGCCGTCGGTGTACGTTCTCGACGAGATGGCGACGCCGCCACTTGCCCGGCAAGCGATCCGCCGGCCGCTCGACGAGTTCGAGCGACTCGGCCTCGACTCCATGCGTCGCGGCGAGCACCTGGTGTGGACACGGGAGGCACCGACACGGATGTTCGGCGCGATCCGCGCGCGGACGCAATGTTTGGAATGTCACACGAATGCGGAGAAAGGCGACCTGCTCGGCGCGTTCACGTACTACCTGACGGTGCCGGTCGAAAAGCTGAGTGTGAGGACCGATCCGGATTGAGATCCGGACTTGCGAAGTTCAGTGGAGGAGGGTTCACTCGGGCAACGATTCCAGGCGATTCGTGTTCGGCTCAGCCCTTACCATTTAGCTCGACGATCTTCGGCGTCAGAATGGGCGCGCTTCCGTGGATGGCCACGTAAACTTCTTCGCGGTGTACGGTCACATCTTTCGGCGCGACGATGCCGAGGCGCACTTTGTCGCCACGGATTTCCACGACCGTGATAACGATGTCGTTATTGATGATGATCGACTCGTTTTTCTTCCGAGATAGCACGAGCATGGTATTACTCTTTCAAAAAGATCTCAGAAACCAGGGCCGGTTCCGAAAACTCCTCCGATTATGCGCGACAGTCTCAATCTCCCTATTTCACTGTAAAAGCGACAGAAGCGCAAGGTCAAGTGTCATTCGCTCGGTATTTTGTTTTATTTAGCGAAATTCGTTCAAGAACTGGCGCACGCGGGTTATCGCGATTGTAAACGGTGTTATCTGCCGGTATGTTTCTAACAGCGGCGATTCTTGTTGCACGAAAGTGTATCCAGCAACACCCGCAAACTCACAGCAAAAGCGTGAATCATTTCCAAGAGGAGTAAAATGACATCCAAGCTCCCTATCGAAAGCGTCGAGTACGCAGAAAGTCGCGCAGAACTTTTCGAACAATGGCTCAGCGAACACAAAGAAGTTCAAAAGTGCGAGAAGTGCGAAGACCTGATCCGGGACGTCAATACGCTTTTGAAAGACATCCTTCGCATCGACTCCGAGTTACAAGAGAGCTACTTTGACGGGGCACCGTTTAACGATGCCCTGAGCAAAAGGCTGAGCGACTTGGTTGCTCGTTGGCACAATGTGGCTTGCCAACTCGATTCGCACGCCAACGCCTTTGAAGCCAAGTCGTACGACGTCGTTGGGTTGACCGACCTGCGTCGCAACATCAAGGAAGTGGCGGCGATGCTGGCCCCTTCTGAAGAGATTGATAGTGACATGATTGGCTATATGGAAAAGTCCGTCGAAGAATTCCGTG
>JANXNT010000955.1 GCA_025353985.1 Limnoglobus sp. | reverse complement strand
GTACTTACTCGATTGCCAAAAGTGGATCAGTCGATCGATCACGCCGAACAATTACACGACGTCGAGAACCAAGTTACTGGACACGATACAAGATTGCCGTGATTTAGGCGTGACCGTAGACGCCACACAAGAAGCCAGCCTTCTGCAACAACTCAAACAGCAGTATGAACTAACGGTAAGGTCTGCCCAAGAGCGAGAAAAACAAGCTCAAATCCGCGTTCAGATCAAAGAGGAACAGCGTCGCGAAAAGGAAGCGCAAACGGCCATCGAACAAGCAGAGCGAGAGAAGAAAATCATCGAAGACGCCCTTGCAAAAGCACTGGCGGAAGCGACCGACAAACATTCTGCCGAAATTCAAACTTTGCAAACGGAGTTGGCCGAAGCGATTGCGAAATCGCTGCGTGCAATATCTCAGGCACAACTGACGAAGTCGGGACACGTGTATGTGATTTCCAATATTGGCTCGTTTGGCGAAGGGGTGTTCAAAATCGGTATGACACGGAGACTAGAACCGCTGGAACGAATCAACGAGTTAGGCAGCGCCTCGGTGCCGTTTCTGTTCGATGTCCACATGATGATCGCTTCGGATAACGCACCGGCTTTGGAGAATTCTCTCCACAAGGCATTTCGGAAATGCCAAGTCAACAAGGTGAATCCGCGCAAGGAATTCTTTCGCACGACAATCCAGGAGATCGCAAACGTCGTCCAAGAGGCGCACGGGGTGGTGGAATACATCGCCGATGCAGAGGCGTTGGCGTTTCGCGAAAGTCTGAAAATGACGCCGGAAGATCAAGAAACAATCGAACAGGTTTACGAGACTTCCAACCAATCACCCGAAACGGAAGACGATTGACCTGGCTTTACCGGAACTCCTTTTCTTGTAGCTGGGGTCTGCGACCCTGGAAGCCTGACAACTGAGGATAAGCTGCCTCTACACCGGCCTCCACCGGCCAGCTACACAAGCCAATACACCGGCCACAAAGAGACCAGCCGCGACTTCTTAACAAAGGGACACACGATGAACGTTGCAGCACTCACACCCAGTGAACTGCTTTCGATTGCGGAGAAACTTCCGCGCGTGCCACTCGCTCATTTACCGACGCCACTCGAAGAACTGTCGCGCTTTTCGGCGCGTGTCGGCGGCGGCGTTCGCATCTTCATTAAACGCGACGATTGTACGGGTTTGCTGTTGGGCGGTAACAAAGCCCGGCACAACGAATTTCTGCTCGGCGATGCCGTGGCGCAAGGTTGCGATATGGTCGTTTGGGGTGCGGGGATCCAGTCCAACAACTGCCGCCAGACGGCGGCGGGTTGTGCGAAA
>JANXNT010000875.1 GCA_025353985.1 Limnoglobus sp. | reverse complement strand
GTTCCACCGATGATCGTACGAATGCCGAAGATCGCCTCCGAGAGTTCCGTACGGCCCGCCCCGACCAACCCCGCCATGCCGAGGACTTCGCCCGCACGCACATCGAGCGAGATGCCCGAACTCGGCCCACCCACAAATTGCAAGTCGCGAATTTGCAGCACCGTTTCGCCCGCGCCTTTGCGGTGGTCACGCGGGAAAAATTGTTTCAAATCACGGCCGACCATGTAGCGCACGAGGTTCGCGTGGTTGATGTCGGCCTTGGGAAGTTCCGCCGTCAGTTTGCCGTCACGTAACACGATGGCACGGTCAGCACATCGCTTGATTTCCGCGAGCCGGTGCGAGATGTATAAGATCGACACGCCCGAGCTTTTCAGCGCGTCGATCACGCCGTAAAGCGTGTCCGTTTCCTTTTGGGTGAGACTAGAAGTTGGCTCGTCCATGATGATCGCTTTCGCGTCGTTGATGAGCGCCCGCGCGATTTCCACAAGTTGTTTCTGCCCCGGTGGCAATGCCCCCACTTCGGCGTGTAATAATTCTTTCGGCAAGCCGACACGAACGAGAACGTCCCGCCCCGTTGCCGCCATAGACGTACGATCGAGTACGCGTAGGAAGTTGAACTTCGTGCGTTCCCGACCCAGGAACAAGTTGTCGAGTACCGACAGATTTTCCGCGAGGCTGAGTTCCTGGTGGATGAGGAAAATGCCCGCTTCCATGGCACCGGCGGGGCCATCAAAGAGAACCGTCTGCCCGTTCATTCGCAGTTCGCCGGCATCGGGTGTATAAATCCCCGCGATGATTTTCATGAGCGTCGATTTGCCCGCACCGTTCTCGCCAACGATGGCAAGTACTTCGCCGGGCAGGATTGCGCACGACACTCCATCGAGGGCCAGAACCCCCGGAAACTGTTTGCGGATCGCCGTCGCTTCGATGAGTGGGGTGGGCATAATACAGTTCGAAAATGACTTGTTAGCCCGACGCGCAAGCGAGGGTTGGACTGAATCCCTCGCTTGCGCGTCGGGCTAACAAGAACGACTGTTGTCGGTACGAAACGGTTATTTCTTGCCGCTAGCGATGTCGGCTTCTAGCTTTGCCTTGAAGTCGGCCACTTTCAGGTTGACCACCTTGGTGCCGTTGACGGTTTCTTCGGGGCCGCCGTCT
>JANXNT010000862.1 GCA_025353985.1 Limnoglobus sp. | reverse complement strand
CGCAAGATGAAGGAAGAGGAATTCTGGTCGAAGCTCGAAGAAGGCCAGGTCCGCAAGGGCATTGTCAAGACGATCAAGGCATTCGGCGCGTTCGTCGATCTCGGTGGCGCAGATGGCTTGATCCCGATTTCCGAACTGAGTTGGACGCGCGTCGGCACCGCCGAAGAAGTCGTCAAAGTGGGCCAGGAAGTCGAAGTCAAGATCGCCCGGCTCGATCGCGAAGCCCGCAAGATCGGCCTCAGTTTGCGGGCGATGCAGGGCAACCCGTGGGACGATTTCGCTCGCGATCATCGCCCCGGCGTTCGCATCGAAGGCAAAGTCACTCGCATCGCCGACTTCGGCGCATTCGTCGAACTGGCACCGGGAATCGAAGGCCTGATTCACATCTCCGAACTGACGACGGGCCGCGTGCGTAAGGTTAGCGATGCCGTCAGCGAAGGGCAGATGGTCACGGTGCAGATCGTGAACATCGACACCGACCAGCGTCGGATCGGGCTATCGCTGAAGGCGATAGCGGCCGAAGCTGAGCAGGCGGCAGACGAATCGGAAACGAAAGAAGAACAAGCCGACCGCGAAGAAGCGGCCGCACTAATGGCCACCCGCAAGCCGAGCCTGAACCTACGTGGCGGTGTCGGCGGCACGCCGTTCAAGTTCGAACGACAATAATCAGGTGCTTTCCAGAAAAAATTAACCGCAGAGTACGCTGAGATAAAACCGGGATCGTTCACGACATTTGTTAACGATAATATTGCGGAATTCGAACTGTATTCTTTGCGAACTCAGCGCCCTCTGCGGTTAAAATTTGTTTTTATTCTGGGATGGAAAATGTTGTGTCACTCTGAGTCAGCTGATCCATAACCCAGGGAACACTCCTCGCATGACGGCGTCGCATACCGCAACGGGCGATACGAATTTGACGCGTACGCCCGAGGAACTCGTCGGGTTGCTCTCTTCCCTTCGCAACAACGTCTCGCGAGTCTTCCTCGGTAAACCCGAGGTTGTTCGGCTCGCGCTCGTCGCGCTCCTTGCCGACGGCCACCTTCTGCTCGAAGACGTGCCCGGCGTCGGCAAAACTTTACTCGCGAAGGCCATCGCGAAAAGTCTCGGCTGCACGTTCCACCGCATTCAGGCGACGCCGGACCTTCTGCCGGGCGACCTCATCGGCACGAACGTTTACAATCAGACGACGTCGACGTTCACGTTCATGCCGGGGCCGTTGTTCGCGAACATCGTACTCGCCGATGAAATCAATCGCGCCACACCGCGCACGCAATCCGCACTCCTCGAAGCGATGAGCGAAAAGCAGGTCACGGTCGATCGCGACACGTTCCCGCTTGGGCCGCCTTTTCTCGTTCTCGCCACGCAGAATCCGTACGAATTCGAAGGCACGTACCCGCTTCCCGAAAGCCAACTCGACCGCTTCATGTTGCGCCTGAAGGTCGGCTACCCGGACCGCAAAGCCGAACGCGATATTCTCTTGCAACATCGCGGTGGCGAACCGGTCGACGAACTCAAAGCGGTGTTGAACCCGAACGATGTCGTCGCGCTGCAACGCTACTCGCGGGAAAGTATCGTGTCCGTGCCAGTGGCAGAGTATCTGCTCGATGTCGTCGATGCGACGCGGGAACATCCGGACATCAAACTCGGTGCGAGCACGCGGGCGGCGCTGGCGTATTATCGGGCGTGCCAGGCGCTCGCGCGGATCGATGGCCGCGATCACGTTCGCCCGGAAGACGTGAAGGAACTGGCGGTGCCCGTGCTGGCGCACCGATTGATGACGAAGGCTTGGGACCAAGGCGGCCGTGACGATGCCGCCCCGATTTTGCAAGACATTTTAACGAAGACGAAAGTCCGTATCTGAGGGACGCGCCGTGAGCCGATTCCGCTGGCGGCCGACCCGCGAAGGTTTCCTCTGGGTCGTCTGCGCGTGCATCATGTTGGCAGCGGGG
>JANXNT010000840.1 GCA_025353985.1 Limnoglobus sp. | reverse complement strand
TTCAACATCTTCGGCCCCCGCCAGCGGAGCGACAGCCCGTACTCCGGCGTGATCGCGCTCTTCACCGCAATGATGGCCCGCGGCGAACGCCCCACGGTGCAGGGCGATGGCAAACAATCGCGCGATTTCACCTACGTCGGCAACGCGATTGCCGCACTCGAACGCGCGGCGGAAGTGCCGGAGATTTCGGGGAAAGTCTACAACGTCGGCACCGGGCGAACCGTGACGGTACTCGACCTCGTGGCGGGGCTGAACGCAATTCTCGGCAAGCGACTTGATCCAATTTTCACGCCGACGCGCACGGGCGATGTGCGATTTTCCAAAGCGGATTTACGCCGAACGAGCGTCGACCTCGGCTACGAGGCAATGGTGACGTTCGAAGAAGGGTTGATGCAAACCGTGAAGTGGTACCTCGAAGAACGCGCCGAATGTAACTCCCGCGAAGCGGTGCGCTGAGGTTACTTTTTCACCCGTTTCTGTTTGTCGTATACCTCGGCTTCGGCAGTGGAAATGATGCCGTCTTTATCGGTGTCGATGCGGTCGAACTCGGCGCGAGTACCGAGGAATTCGAGCCGCGAAATATCGCCATCGCCGTTGCGGTCCATCATCTGCATCCAGAGCGGGCCAGCCACTTTTCGCGGTGCAGGCACGGCGTTCATCGACGACGCATATTCGGCTAAAATCGACGAGCTCGCTCGCCCGAAGCGGATCGATGCCGATGGCAGAATTGCATCGCGCGTGACCTCGGTTCCCGAACTCGGTTCGAGCACGATTAGGCGATCCCACGCGGTGCGGAGTTCGCGAACGCTCAATTTCCCGTCGCCGTTTTCGTCCATCAAATGAAACAAACTCGGCGTCCGCGTCGCGTATCCGGCGATCGTCGCGAGATCGATCGTCGATTGCTGGAGCCGCATATATTTCGCATATTCCTCGCGTGTCAGTTTGCCATCGCCGTTGAAGTCGGCGGCATCGAAAACGATACGGAGAAACTGGAACTGCTGCGCGCCGATGTCGTTCTCGGTCACGACGGTTTTGTCCGTAGGGTACGTCGATTTCACTTCCTCATCGAGGCGATTGGAAACGTGCGATGGTGCGGCCCCCGCGTAGAGATCGAGCAACTGCCTGCCCACCCGCAACACCAACCGACCCGTGCTCGATGTGCGAATTTCCAACCCGGCGGGCAGTGGCTTCCCGGAGGCGTATCGA
>JANXNT010000822.1 GCA_025353985.1 Limnoglobus sp. | reverse complement strand
AAACCGACCCGGTGGAACCGGGTCGGCGAGGGGGTCATTTCAAACCGGGCGATTACTCGCCTTGTTTGCGGATTTTCTTGCCGGCCTTCTCGGCGAGTTCGCCTGCGCCCTTTGCGGCGTCTTTCGCCTTGTCACCGACGTACTCGGCGGCATGTTGGGCGTTGTCGCCAACGACTTCGGCGACGTCTTTTGCCTTATCGACGGCCTTTTTGCCGACGTTCTTCACCGCGTCGGCGGCATCCGCGATGCCATCCTTGATCTTGCGTGTCGTTTCCGACATATCCATTCTCCCGATAGAACAAAGGGTTCCCGAACACGAAGATTGAACAATGCAATCGCCGTGCCAACATCGAGGATGTTGGCAGGGGAATTGCTGTTAAAGAAGTGGTTAGTTTGGAGTGATTGATAATAATCTGGGCGTCATCTTCGTTGAATTTTCCTTGAGGTTTGTATGAATCGGTTTCGTCAACGCGATTTTTGGCTTTGGACGTTAGCCGTTGTCGCGGTGATTTTGAACGCGGCGCTCGGAAGCTACAACTTCGATCGCATGGTGAAAACGCAATCGCTGGTGTTGCATACGCAGACCGTTCAGGCGGCGCTCATTTCGTTGCTTTCGGATATCAAGGATGCTGAGACTGGGCATCGCGGGTATCTGCTCACGAGCGATACCAGTTACCTCGAGCCATTCATTCGGGCGGAAAAATCGTACCGAACGGAGTTCGATACGGTGCAAACGCTGACGATGGATAATCCAGCCCAGCAAGCTCGATTGGCTGAAATTACCGTGTTGATCGAGCAAAAAGTCCGCGAGATGCATCGTACGATCGACATACACGATCGGCTTGGGAAAGAGGCCGCCGTGAGTGCCGTATCCGACGGCTATGGCAAGAATTTCATGGATCGCATCCGCTCGATCGTAGCAGCGGCTTCACAGGATGAATACCAGATACTTCAGATTCGAAACGAAGAAGCGGGCGTTCAGATTCGCCTCGCTCGGATTGCGTCGTTTGTCGCCGCCGCAATGGCCATCGGCATCATTCTCGTTGCGGCTTGGCTGATTCAAACCGAGCTACGGCGTCGGCGCTCCATCAACGAAGCACTGAAAGCGGCGAACGAAAAACTCGAACTCTCGAACGTAACCGTGAAGGTCAGCGAAGCCCGTTACCGCGATTTGTCCGATCACCTCGAACGACTCGTTCAAGATCGAACCGCCGATTTGAAAGAGCAAAGCGCGCTGCTTCAGTCGAGCAACGAGGAACTCGAGAAGTTTGCATATATCGCCTCGCACGACTTGCAGGAGCCGCTTCGCAAAATCCAGTCTTTCGGAGATCGGCTGATGCGGAAGCAAAAGGCGCAGCTCGATGCCGAAGGGCAGGATGCCATCGACCGAATGCTCGATGCGGCCGGCCGGATGCGCCGGCTGATCGAAGACCTGCTCGCGTTCAGCCGGGTCAGTACGAAGGTGAAGCCATTCGACGAGGTGAAGCTGAATGACGTGCTAACCGAAGTGGCGACGACATTCGATGTGCGTCTGGATCAGCTCGGCGGCCGAATTACGTTCGATTCGTTGCCAACGGTGGCGGGCGATCCTTCGCAACTCCGGCAACTGTTTCAAAATCTCCTCGGCAACGCGATCAAGTTCGCGAAGCCCGAAGCACCGCCCGTTATCCACGTTGGGGCCACCGAGTTTCAGAATCTGGGCAACGACATCGATCCGCCGAAGTCTGCCGGTGAAGGCTGGCGCGTCGAAGTGCGCGACAACGGGATCGGCTTCGAGCAAAAGTATGCGGATCGAATTTTCGAACTGTTTCAGCGGTTGCACGGCCGCAATCAGTACGAAGGCACTGGCCTCGGCCTCGCAATCTGTAAGAAGATTGCACAACGTCATGGAATCGCACTGATGGTGCGTTCGCAACCCGGTGAAGGCACCACGTTCTACCTCGATTGCCCCATCCGGAGTTCTTGACCGATGCCACCCACATTGAAGCCGGTGACGATTCTGGTTGCGGACGACGACCCCGACGACCGCCAGCTCACGCAGGAAGCATTTTCCGAATCAAAGCTCGCCAACGATCTGCGTTTCGTGGAAGATGGCGTGGAAGTTTTCGACTACCTCAACCGCATCGGCAAGTTCGCCGACCCCGCCACGTCGCCGTGGCCAAGTATCTTGTTGCTCGACTTGAACATGCCACGGATGGACGGCCGCGAAGTCCTCGTCGAACTCAAGAAGAACGCCCGTTACGCCGGGATTCGCGTCATCGTCATGACGACATCGAAGTCCGAAGCCGACATCAACAAAGCGTACCTGCTCAACGCCGCGAGTTACATCACGAAGCCCGTGACATTCGATTCGCTGGTGAACGTCGTAACTACATTAGGCAAATACTGGCTCGAAATCGTCGAACTCCCCGACAACGACGCAAGCTGACCGCTGACGCCTGTAACGAATTTGTCACGCGACACTGTCACTCGTGCTCGATCTGCCAACAAATCATGCCGAGTTGCGTTTGGTTGATTGACAGCATATCTGGTGGCATGTTAGCGTAAGGAAAACCGTTCGAAACGGACTAAGCTAACGCTGTCTTGTGATTGCCACGATTTTGACGGTCGAACAAGCCGTACGGATCGTTGCCAACGGACCCTGTCGGGAACCGTTGGATTGAATATCACTGTCTCGGCACGAACTCAGCCGCATCGACTGACACCGCGAATATCAGATACGGAGCAATCATGGCGAAACCTACCGCCGCATGGGGCATCGATATCGGGCAGTGTGCCTTGAAGGCACTGCGGTTAGAGATCGTCGATGGCGTGGCGACCGCCACCGCGTTCGATTACATCGAACACCCGAAGATTCTTTCGCAGCCCGATGCCGACCCGGATGCGCTCACCCGCGAGGCGCTCGATAAGTTCCTGTCGCGCAATCAACTCAAGAACGACATCATCGGCATCGGCATTCCCGGCCAGAGCGGTTTGGCACGGTTCGTGAAACTGCCACCCGTCGAAGAGTCGAAGATCGGCGACATCGTCAAGTTCGAAGCCAAACAGCAAATCCCGTTCCCGCTCGAAGAAGTCGTTTGGGACTACCAGAAGATCTCCGGCGGCGAAGTC
Source organism: Limnoglobus sp. (assembly GCA_025353985.1). Classification (GTDB taxonomy): domain Bacteria; phylum Planctomycetota; class Planctomycetia; order Gemmatales; family Gemmataceae; genus Limnoglobus. Next base: position 1,028 of record JANXNT010000822.1, on the reverse strand, counting down.
ATCGGCGGCTTCGCGATGGAAACGGAAGTCGGCTTGTTCGCGATGAAGCGCGAAGTGATTTCGAAGTATATGGGCCAATACAACGCGGCAGGCATCGAGTGCCATGTCGTGCAGATGGCCCCGCTCGCGCTCACGAACTTCGCCACGTACGAACTTCTGAAAAAGGGCGGCAACGCGGTCGCAATCGATCCGGAAGCCCCCGTGCCCGAAGACGACACGCCCCGCGGCAAGAAGCGTTGCGCCGTCGTTCTCGATGTCGGCACCGATAGCTCGAATCTGATTATTACCGATGCGGGCAAGATCATCTGGCAACGGCCACTGCCGCTCGGTGGCAACCACTTCACGCGGGCACTCACGAAGGAAATGAAGCTGACGTTCGCGAAGGCCGAGCACCTGAAACGGAACGCGGCGAAGTCACCCGACCTGGCGCAAATCCTGAAGGGGTTGCGGCCCGTGCTGACGGATTTCGTCGGCGAAGTGCAACGCTCACTGGGTTACTTCACGAACACGCACCGCGATGCCCACGTGGCGTACATGGTCGGCCTCGGTAGTGCGTTCAAGCTGCCGGGCTTGCAAAAATATATGTCGGAGAAGCTATCGCTCGACGTTCGCAAGCCGAACAAGATCGAACGCCTTCAGGGCGATGCCGTGCTGAAAGATCCCGTGTTCGCGGAGAATTTACTAACGTTCCCTGTGGCATACGGCCTAGCACTGCAAGGGTTGAACCAGCTCAGCGACGTGAAAGATTTCGGGCGTATCAACACGAACTTGTTACCCACCGAGATTCGCACCGAACGGCTGATTCGCGCCAAGAAGCCATACGCGGCGGCGGCGGCGGCGTGCTTGCTACTCGGAACCGGGGCGATGGCGTTCGGATACGGAGTGCAATACAACGCGGTGTCCGATCCGTCGATCAAGAAAGAAGCCGACAAAGCCAAATCGATCGTCGATGCGGCAGCCAAGCAGACGAACGAAAAGAACAACGGCGAAAAGGCGATCGACGACTCGCAGACCGACGTCAAGGCGAT
>JANXNT010000809.1 GCA_025353985.1 Limnoglobus sp. | reverse complement strand
GGGATGTAGTCCAGGTCGCATTGCGGGTCGGGGTTCGTCAGGTTGATCGTTGGCGGGTAAACTTGTTCCTTCAAGCTCATTGCGAGTGCGGCGGCTTCGATTGCGCCGCTCGCGCCGATCGAGTGCCCGATCATCGATTTTATGCTCGAAAGTGGCACGTTTTTCGCGCGTTCGCCGAACACGCGCTTCACGGCAGCGGTTTCCATTGCGTCGTTGAGGCGGGTGCTCGTACCGTGTGCGTTAATGTAGCCGATTTCGCGATGGTCGACTTTGCCCTCGTTGAGTGCCGAAGTGATCGCGCGGGCACCGCCCTTTCCTTCCGGGTCGGGTTTCGTCACGGAATAGGCGTCGAAGCTGCTGCCGAAGCCGCAAATTTCGGAATAGATATTCGCTCCACGGGCCTTGGCGCGTTCATATTCTTCGAGAACGAGAATCGCCGCCCCTTCGCTAATAACGAAGCCATCGCGCAGACGGTCGAACGGGCGCGACATTTCGCTGGCGCAACGCCCCGACCGGCTCAGCGTGCCCAGAGCCGTATACGCGAGCAACATCAGCGGATCGATGCGACTATCGGCCCCACCTGCGAGCATAATGTCGGCTTCACCGTGGGCGATGAGGCGATACGCTTCGCCGACGGCCTGCGTACCCGCAACGCACGCGGTGACGACGGTGTTGTTCGGCCCCTGGCAATTGAACGCCATCGAAATGTGCGCCGCAGCCATATTGGGAAGGTATTTCAGCAACCAGAGCGGGAAGAGTGGCGATTCGCCGGGGCGGTCGCCGTTGAGTTGCGTTTCGTCGAATTCGCCTTCGTTCTGGCAGGCCCGGTGCAGCATCGGCGCGAGTTCGCTGAGATCGACCGGCACCACGCCCGCACCCATGACCACGCCGATTCGCTCGGGATTTTCCCGATCCATCGCGAGGCCGCTATCGGTGACAGCTAAACCGGCCGCGCCGAGGCCGAACTTCGCTGCACGCCCCATCACCTTGAGCGACTTGCGCACGGTGCTGGGTGCGTAGCGTTCCGGTTCGAAATCGTGAATCTCCCCGGCGACCTTGACCGGGTGATTCGTCGTATCGAAGCTACGGATCGGCCCGATGCCGCTGCGGCCGTTGATACAGCCCGACCAGAAGGCATCCTTACCGATACCATTCGGAGCCACCACTCCGATTCCCGTCACAACGACCCTACGCATGGCATACCCCACGCGCCTTCGCACGCAATTTCCGTTGGCGTGCAGCGCATTTATCGGGCATCGAACGCGGGCGGCATCCAACCGTAACCCGTCAGCGGGTGTTTGTTCGAGAGTTGCAGTCGCGCGATGGAAACCCGCGCTTCGCAACTCGTGTAAATATTACCCAGATTGCCTATACGATGCAATGGCCCACTTTCACTCGGTTCTCGCTCACTTTGCGAGTTGAACGCTACCAACCGCAGTTTTGGCGCAATCCGGATCTGGCATTCGTCAAGGAAATCGCGGAGAAGTGAGTATTGAACCCGAATCATGCCGCTTTTCGCGCGTGAAGATCCAAGGTCCGGTTCCCGGAAATGGCCGCGAATGCACGGCGAACTTGTTCGTGGCCTTCGCGCAGCAGGAAGTTCGAGTCGCGGCCTTTGCTCTTGGCACCCAGGAAGTAATAGCCCGGCTCCGATGTGATGATGTCGCCGTTCGGTTCCGCGATGCGTAACTCCTGGCAGAGCGTCATGTCTGGGCGGTAACCGACGTTCGCAATTACGCGATCGACTTCCCAACTCATCGGCTTCGTGCCGATGTGCCCGGCGACGCGGAAGCCTTTATCCGGCCCGTGCGAAATCAGTTCGTCGATGCACATCTGCGCGTGATATTCGAGGTTACTATCGCAGCGCGATGCGAGGCTGTTGCCGCGAACCGCGAGCTTGTCGCGTTCGCGCAACGGGTCGTTCGGAATGCGCGGCAACGGCCCGCCACGCGGCCCGTGCGAGAGCCAGATGACCCACGTCGATTGATTCTCTTCGGCGAGTTCCGCGAGTTGGCACATCGTCGTCGCCCCGGAATAACCACCGCCAATGAGCACGATACTTTTGCCCGCGTAGTGGGCTTTCTTGTTGCCGAGAATCTCGTCGAGCCAGTACGAAACCTGGGGGCGTGCGAGGATCTCGCCGGCGGCAGGAATACCGCCATCGCCCACCCAGTTCGGCTTGGAATACGTGCCGGTGCAATCGAGAACGATGTCCGCCACGTCGAACCGCTCGACGCCTTTCGCATCGCGAACGAGCAACCGAAACGGTGGTAACGGCTTCTTCGCATCGAGCGGATCGGTCTTTCGCCAACCGGTGCGGCCAATTGTGAGTACCAGCGTTTGCAGTTGCAGCGAACTCTTCAGCAGTGCGGTTTCGGTGAGTGGAACGAGGTACGTATCGCGATAATCGCGCCCGGTTTGCACTTCGCCATCGGGCGGAAATTCGAGCGTCGGTTCTTCGCGAAGCAGCACGTTCTTGCCGAGCGTCGTGACGTTACTGCCGAACGCGGTGAACATCTTGATGTGGCCCCAGCGCAGTACATGTTCCGCGACTTGCCCGGAGTCGTACACCGTCGTTGGATGGCCGAGCGTGCGGGCGTAGATCGCCGCTTCCAGCCCAATCGGACCAGCGCCTAAAATGGCAATTCGCGGCAGCGTCGGCTTCGTCATGTCGCCCTCCGTGGCAGTGCAACCCGCAGTCTAACGCGATCCACATAGCGAACGCAACCGCGACTATCGACGCACGGGGGGGAATTGGTTACGTTGGTGGTAACGGTTCCCTCGCTTTTACCCCCGCGTCCAATCGATGTTCTGGCGATTATTTCTGACTTACCTTATGCTCGTAGTGGCGGCGGTGGCGCTTGTTGGCCTCGTCGTGTTGCGGAACGAGGACGGGCCGCTCGTTTTTAATGCGTTGCTGCGCGAAGTCTTGCTTGCGATGGTCGGCATCTGCCTGCTTGCGGCACTTCCTGCGTACATTCTCGCTCGCCGATTCACGCGCCCGCTCGAAGAACTGACCGATGGGGCGGAACGCATCGCGGTCGGCGATCTCGGCCATAAAATTCGCACCGGTGGCGGTCGCGATTTCACGACGTTGGCACGCGCGTTCAACGGCATGAGCGAACGCCTTGCCGATACTTTCGAGCAACTCGAACACGACCGTGAACAACTCCGTACGATCCTTTCCGGCATGGTCGAGGGCGTGATCGCCTTCGACCAAAACGAACGGGTATTGTTCGCAAATGAACGCGCCGGCGTGCTGCTCGAATTCGACCCGGCGATCATTGTCGGCCTGAAATTGTGGGAAGTGACGAGGCAACGTGGCGTGCAGGAAATCGTCGAAACTGGCCTCGCCAGTAACGGGCCGTATCGCCGCGAACTCGACTGGAAAGGCCCCGGTGCGAAGAGTCTCGCGGTCTACGTTTCGCGACTGCCATCGAGCGGGCCGCAACCATCGCCGGGGGCGGTAATGGTCCTTCACGACACGACCGAACTGCGACGTTTGGAGCAACTGCGGCAAGAGTTTGTGGCAAATGTTTCGCACGAATTGAAGACGCCACTGGCCGTCATTCGCTCGAACATCGAAGTGTTGCAAGACGGGGCCGCCGACGACCCCGTCGCACGGGTGGCGTTCCTCGATCGCGCCGCGATTGAAGCGACGCGGCTCGAAGCGCTGATCCTCGATTTGCTACGGCTGGCGAAGATCGAAGCGGGCGATCAGGTTCTCGAACCGGTGGAGATGCGGCTGGATACGGCGATCGCCGAATGCCTCGAACGCCAGTCGACGCGGGCCGAAGCGAAGACGCTGCAACTGATCGAAGTACCGTCGCCTGACGCGCCGCGATCCGTAGCCGCGTGGGTGGACGAAAATGCGTTTCACCACGTACTCGATAACCTCGTCGATAACGCAATCAAGTACACGCACAACGGCGGGCGAATTACGGTTCGCTGGACGGTCACGGCCACGCACGTACAAGTCGATGTGCAAGACAACGGATTCGGGATTTCCGACCGCGACTTGCCGCGAATCTTCGAGCGATTTTATCGCGCGGATAAAGCCCGCGATCGCGCCGCCGGCGGCACCGGCCTCGGGCTGTCGATCGTCAAGCACCTCGTCGCCGCGATGAACGGCCACATCCGCGTCACTAGCGCCATCAGCCAGGGAAGTACCTTTTCCGTGACACTAC
>JANXNT010000744.1 GCA_025353985.1 Limnoglobus sp. | reverse complement strand
TGTTTGAGCGATCGCAATTCCTCTGTACAGAATTCCTTTAAAAAGTTCATTTGATTCTTCACCGGCCACTCGATTTCGAGTACTGTGATTATCAATGAGACCCATACCGAATCGTAATCGATTCCTAAAACAGCCTTCAACTGTTTCATGTTGAATTCAATCAATGAGTAACGCCCCAATCGTGCGGCGGCGGCGATTCGATATCTCGCGAGTTCGATGAGTCGTTGCCCATCGATCGCGATCGTGAATATCTCGTTGTATGGCTCATCGAGCGCGGTATTCGGGTCGGTTTGCAATTCCCGTTTGTACAGATCCAACGCAGATTCTTGCAACGGTTCGTGCAACAGCGCATTCCACAACCAATCGTGCCGCGTGCGGTTCGGGTCGAGTTTCGGGTCGATCGTCAGCAGCCAGTACAGGCGAAGCGAAACATCGGCGTTGGTGATCGCTTCGGCGACGAGGCCGTTGTAGGCTTCGGCCAGATCGCCACGAATCGCCTTGTTCCAGAGAGAATTTGTGACATTCTCCGCCACAACAACCGCGGGCGTTGCCCATTTTGGCAACGGCACTTCAACCACCTGCGGCTTGTCGGGTTCGTCGTCCACATCGTGCCGAAACCACGACGCTTGTTGCTGGCACGCCTCGTAGGCCGCACGAATTTTACTGAACTCGTCCGGGTGATGCTCGGGCTTAAACCGGCGTATGAGTTGGGTGTAAGCGCGACGAACCGTGAGGTCGTCCGCACCGCGTTCGACCCCGAGTAGCGCGAACGGGTCGTTGGGCCAATCGCGAATGTTTTCCGGTAATTCGTGCGGCATCAGGTCACGGTCTCATCGCGGAAGGCTTAGGCTGTACAAGTGGTTTGCCGAGTAAAGTCCACGAAAAATAATACAGTGGTGGCGGCTTGCCGGAGTTGGGAACATGCCGCAGCAGATCGTTAAATTGCTGCGGTGTGAGTCGTTCGAGGTCGCGTCGATAGCCATCCATATCGCGATTCACTTTTTGCCTCACAAAATCTGGATTGCTCGGATAGCTCGGGACAGCGTTCGGTTTATCAATGCTGCCGATTCCAATAATGGCTCGACCCAGAATTGACAGTCCTAATAATATTAACCACGGCTTGAAAGAGAGACTCAGATCCCTCCGGTACCACGGCCGCTTGGCGACGGGACGCGGTTGCTCCATCTGCATAACCGACTCTTGCTTTGCGATGAGCAATTCGAGAGATTTCGGGCTGAGCGATTCCACCTCCGTCGGTGCGGTTTTTGGGTTTTGCAAATACTTGATGAGCGTTGGTTCCAGCGACGCCATTTCTGGATCGACTCGCTGAAACTGGTTGGCGATTGATGGCTGTGACACAGTGATGACACTGGCGACATTCGTGTCGGGGTCGACTTGCTGAAACGGGTCGGCTTTCGCGTTCGAAATCGTTTCGCGTGGCTGATCGATGCACCATTCCATGCGGCGGATGGCGCGGGATCGTGTCGGTAACAAATAAATTTCGCGTATGAATTCGGCCATCGTCTGCATGGTGAGATTGCTGTGGAACTTCACGTCGACTTTCAATCCGTCTTTCAACCGAAATAATGTGTCTCGATTATCCGCGTCGTGGCAGCGCTTATCGAGCGCGTTCCAGCGTTGTTGCCGTTCGGCGGGTGGCAGTACCCAGTATTCCATAAGAAATTGGACGACGTCGGCTTTCTCGTATTCGGCCAACACCATCTTCGCTTCGGGGGTCAGTGGCAACGTCGCGCTGTTGAGCAGGTTCATTGCGGCGAGCCATTCGTCCGGTGGAACGAACTGCGCGCCCGCGAGTTTTTTAAGGAACGCGGCGCGTACGCCATCGGCGTCGGTATCGATGGGTACGCCCAACGCGGTCGCGGCGAGTTTCCGGGATGGCTCATTCATCCGAGTTCCCCGTCGGGTCGTCGTTGCTGGCGTCGAACTCGGCGATGAAGTCTTCAAGCCCCTCTCGATACCGTTCGATTGTCTCCGGTTCGCGCGATTCCAACGCGGCTTCGAATCCGTCGATGAGGCTACCCAGAAAGCGCCGGTGTTCGGCGGATAGTTCCTTGTACAGCCGGTCGGCCCGCGTCAGGATGTAGTGATTCCGCGTTTCGTCGCGCGGGTGGGCTTTCAGCTTTTCCATGTCGCGCACCGCCTTGCGGATGCTCGCTTCGCTCAGTCCTTTCGCATGGCGGGCGATCACGTGCGAGATCATTTTCTTCGTCGCCACGACGGTTGCCTCGATCTCCAGAATGCCGTTCAGATCGTAGGTGAAGCGGACATCGACTTCTTGCCCGCGCGGCCCGGCAGGGATTCCCTGCACTTCGAATTCGCCGAGTAATAAATTCTCGCCGACCCGTCGACTTTCGCCTTGATAGATCTTGACCATTATCGAAGTTTGGTTCGGCTGCATCGTGGTGTAGCGCTTCATGCGGCTGACGGGGATGACGGTGTTGCGGTCGATGACGGGGTCGAAGTAGCCACTTTTTGTTTCCGACTGAAATTCTTTACTGACTTCGATTCCGAGCGTGAACGGCGAGACATCGGTGACGACCAGATCGTTGACGGCGGCATTGCGTTCGACGAGACCGGCTTGCACGGCGGCACCGAGTGCGACGACTTCATCGGGGTTCAGTCGGCCGCGCGGTTCGCGACCGAACAGGTCGCGGACACGCTGCACCACCAGCGGCATTCGCGTTGCCCCGCCGACGAGAATCACTTCGTCGATCTTCTCGCGGGTCAGTCGTGCATCGGCGAGTACCCGGCGAATCGGCTGTTCGATTCGCGCGAGAATCGGCGCAACCCACTTCTCCAGTTGCTCGCGGGTAACGATCACTTCCTTGCCGTTCACGAGGTCGCCGGTGCCATCGGGTACGCGAATCGTGGCGGTGGCTTCGCGCGACAATTGGCACTTCGCGCGTTCGCATTGTTGAAGCACGCGCGACACCACGAGCGGCAACGTCGCTTCCGCACGCTCGAACGGCAACCCGACCGATTCCAAAACCCGTGCGGCCATCGTTCGCGTAAAATCCTCGCCGCCGAGCGAGGTTTCCCCCGCAGACGAACGCACCTCGAGCGTGCCATCGAACTGCTCGACGACCGAGACATCGAAGGTGCCGCCACCGAGATCAAACACGAGAACGATCTTGTTTTCGTCCGCACCCTGAAAGCCATACGCGATCGCGGCGGCGGTCGGTTCGTTGAGGATACGTTCGACGGTCAGCCCCGCAATTCGCCCCGCCGCGATGGTCGCTTTTCGCTGTTGGTCGTTGAAGTACGCGGGAACGGTGACGACGGCGCGGGTGATCGGCTTCTGGAAAAACGCCTCCGCATCGGCTTTGAGCGAACGCAACACGAAGCCGGAGAGTTCTTCCGGCGTCAGCGTCCGCCCGCCGAGCGTGACGGTGCGATCCGACCCCATCCATCGCTTAAAAAGCGAGACGCACCGGTCGGGCCGAACGACTTGCAATTCACGTGCGGCCGCCCCAACGAGGACGACACCCGCTTCGTCGATGCCGACAATCGACGGCGTCAACCGCCCGCCGAGCGCGTTCAGAATGATCTCGGGTTCCTGCTCAGACAAATACGCGACGGCCGAGTTCGTCGTGCCGAGGTCGATGCCAATAATCGGGTCCATCGTTCATCCAGAAGGTGTGAAGGCCGTGCGGATATATCTATCGAACCGGAACGACAAACGCATACGGTCGCGTAAACTAACGGAGGAGATCACGCCAAAGAGGATCGCAGCGATGCGCGAGAAACCGAACCGGGCGACGGTACTTGCGGCCGCGAATACAACGGTACCCGACCTTATCCGGCCCGGTTTGCAGGTGCTGTTTTGTGGGACGAATCCAGGGTTATACTCCGCCGCGATCGGCCATCACTTCGGGCGGCCCGGCAATCGCTTCTGGCCCGCCATTTTCGCGGGTGGGTTCACAGACAGACTCTATTCGCCGTACGAAGACAGCGATTTTCTCGAACTCGGCTACGGCCTCACGAACGTACACGAACGAGCCACCGCCGGAATGGCCGAACTCTCCGCAGCCGAGTTAAAATCCGGCCGCCTGCGACTGCAAGCGAAAGTGCAACAGTTCCAGCCGCGATATCTGGCGGTGTTGAGTATCGGTGCGTACCGTGTCGCATTCCATCAGCCAAAGGCGACGCTCGGTTTGCAGCCGATCCAAATCGGCATCACAAAGATTTGGGCACTCCCCAGCCCAAGCGGATTGAACGCACATTATCAGGCGTCCGATTTGGCAAAGCTCTTCAGCGAACTGCGGAAGACGCTGTCCGAATAACCCACGCCGCATATTTCGGCGGCCTTGAAACGCCAGACCCACATGAAAACCGAAAGTCAATCAGTTTTAGATGATTTGACGTAAGTCAGATTTCGCGACGTGCACGGAGTGACCCAAAAGTGCGCCGAAATGACACAGAAGTGCGCGCAAATGACACAGAAAAGGCGCGCACGGTCGATTTTAGGTCGCATAGTGACCCAAAAAAGGCGCTACTTGCGCCGAGTGTCAATCGAATGACCCTCGGCATAACCCCATACAGGTATGCAGGATAGGGCAAAAACCACCGAAACCGATAAGCGAAAGCCGATCAAAAAGTGGCATTTTGAGACGCGAAAAACACGAAAAACACCGTTTTTGAACTTTCGCAATTCGGACTTACGTCGATTGTGAGAGCGAGAAAACCGTTCCAGACAGTTCAGATGAAGTGATTGAGCCTGCATAACCGATACCGTTTACCAGCGACACATTTCTACCGGAGGGGCCTGGGAAACCAGAACCGGTAGGCGGATCGTCGCGGCGAAACGGTCGTTACAGGGGAAATCGACATGATTGGGCAAGAGGTTCTCACGCATACCAGCGAAAACGAAGCATTGCGACTGCAACTGTTGCAAGCCCAACGGCTGAGTAGTGTCGGGGAATTGGCATCGAGCGTGGCACACGAATTCAACAACATCCTGACGACGATCATCAACTACGCAAAGCTCGGCGTACGCGGGCAAGAACCGGCTGGCCAAACGCAGGCATTCGAGCGGATTCTCCGCGGCGGCCAACGCGCTGCCACGCTCGTCAACAGTATGCTCGGGTTCGCACGCAACAACGCCAACCAGCGCGAACTCACCGACATCGTCAAGCTCGTCGAGGAAGTGCTAATCCTCACCGAGAAAGACCTAGGCAAGCACCGCGTACAGATCGAAAAACGCTTCCACGGACGGCCAACATCGATCGTCGTACCGGGGCAGATCGAGCAAATCTTGGTCAATCTCGTCTTGAACGCCAGGCAATCGATGCCGAACGGCGGCCGCCTCAAAATCGATGTACGCGAGATTGCAGCAACGGAAACCGTTGAGATCGCAATCGCCGATACGGGCGTTGGCATCGCGCCGGAAAACCTGCGTTCGATCTTCGAGCCATTTTTCACGACGAAACAACCCGACGAACAGGGTCGTGGTGGCACGGGCTTGGGCCTTAGTGTTTGCCGGCAAATCATCGAGCAACACCAGGGCCGCATCCGCGTCGAAAGCGTGATCGGCAAAGGCTCGACGTTCATCATCAAGCTGCCGAAACGCCTGACCGAAGATCGCGAATAATTTTAGTATTACGTAAAGCCATTCGACACGACGACGCCCCAGCCTGGGTCGCGTGGTTGTCGCTGCAATACTTTTGTAGATTTAACGCTTGAAAATGGCACAATCGCGGATGCGGGCGAGTAGTTGTTGTTCAAGTGCATAATCGCGTCCGACCGGGATCCAGCCATAGCTCGACGAGACTTCGGTGGGAATTACCTCATTGCGGCGATCCACAGTTGGGGCTTCGCGAAATACCGCCCCACCGTTAATTGCGCGGTTGGGTCGTTCCAGATCTTGCAATTCTCGGCGAACTTCCAGTGAGATTTTGTACCCGCCACGCTCCCCCGCCCAAATATCGACGATTACGTATTTGCGCATCGTCTGGAACGTCGCGATTAAGCGTTCGCGGTGATCGGGGTTACCCGCTTTCCACGGCTGCTCGAAACCCGGCGCGATGTGCGGAAACGTTTCGATGTGGCCTGCGTATCGCGATGTTGGCTTGATTTCGAAGTAATCGTCGAGCACGTCGATAACCCGTTCGTACACTTCCGCATACCCGTTAGCGTCCGGTTCGCCCGGCGAAACGAGCAGCGGATTTTCGACGTTCGCAACAACGGGGCGAACCACAATCGGGTTGTCCAGCGGCGCAACGGAGGCACACCCGGTGGTTGCCACCGCCAAAATCCCTGCCACGCGAACGTACGAAGTCATCTCAAGTCCCCCAGGCCGTTTCGATCTCGATATATGGCAAGCGACACGTGATGCGTCAAGTCGGATCGAAACGAAACTCGGGTTGTTGCCGTTTTGCCGATTTGTGTAGGATTGCGAGCTTACGCAAAATGCGCGGAACGGAATTGAGGAACAGCGGCATGGATGCCGAGCCATTGTCGGCAAAAGATTTCGTCGTTTACCTCGAAAAGGTGATCGAACCGTACACGGGCATGATGCTCGTCGGGTTGGGTGGCTACGCGCCGATGACGACGGGGCCGTTGCGAATCGAAGTCCGCTACGATGGCGAAACCGCATCGATCGCGCGAATGACGGTGATCGATTCCGAATCTCGTGTTCACTTCACGACTCAACTGCCGTTCGAACCACAAGTCAGACGCATTCGCGTGGTGGCCTGCGATTCCGCGAGCGAACTCGTACTCTGCGATGTGCTGGCAAGCGAAATCGGGCAACGGGAAGAAGCAATCGCGGTGGCCCATAACGGCATAGGCAGCAAGTTACTCGGCATCGCGAAACGGGGCGTCAAGAGTATCGTCGGCGGCCAAATCTTCTCGCCGCGTCGCTGGTGGGCACGTGCGAATCGCACATCCGAATTGCTGCTTCGCGTCAGACAAAAGATCCGCACGAAGTTACTGCTTCGCCGCTTTCCTGGCCGCACCGTTCACGATGCATTTATCGCCAATACCGCAATCATGCGCGACGACGTTCAGTTTGCGTATCGACCGAAAATCAGCATTTTGTTGCCGGTCTATAACGTCGAACCGAAGTGGTTTTTGAAGGCGGTGCAATCGGTTCGTGATCAGCATTATGACAACTGGGAACTGTGTATCGCCGACGATTGTTCGACCGATCCGCAACTGAGGAAAGCATTCGCAACGTTGAGCGATGACGAACGAATTCGCTTCGTAGCTCGCACGGAAAATGGTCACATTTGTGAGGCCACGAATAGCGCCGCCGACATGGCAACGGGTGAATTCATCGCGCTCCTCGATCACGATGATTTGCTAGCCCCGCAGGCATTAACCGAAATTGTACGTCGGCTTCAGGCGAAACCCGATGCCGATATTTTGTACTCCGACGAAGACAAAATCGATGCCAACGAACGCCGTTACGATCCGCAGTTCAAGCCCGATTGGTCGCCGGAACTTTTGCTGAGCTACAACTACGTCAACCACTTTAGCTGCATCCGCAAGAGCTTTTTCGAAAGCGTCGGACGCTACCGAATCGGCTACGAAGGTTCGCAAGATCACGACCTGCTTTTACGCGCGACTGAATGCACAGAGCGCATCGAGCACATCCCGCAAATCCTCTACCACTGGCGGGCGTTGCCGAGTTCCACGGCGACGGCAGCGGGCGTCAAAACCTACGTGCATACTGCCGGGCGGCGGGCCATCGAAGATGCATTGCGACGGCGGGGTGTCAGTGCCACGCTCGAAGTCCCCACGTTCGCGCGAAAACTCGGGTTGCCGATTCTGCAACTCGACGGATCGAGCGACGGTCCGAGTGTCGCGGTGATCATTCGAAGAGCGAGAAACGACGCGATGCGAGCCATCGAAGCGAACACCGATTACCGGAACTTCACGGTCTATTCCGAGACAGGCGGAACCGAAGATTACTTGCTTTTCCTCGATGCCGGCGTGATGCCGCGATCGTCGAACTGGCTCTCGCAATTAATGGCGTATGCCACATTGCCCGGCGTCGGTGCGGTGGGTGCGCGACTCGTCGATCCGCTCGGCACGACCGTATCCGCAGGCATCGTATTGAGTATGTACGACGGCATCGCACCGGCGAACGCCTTCTGCGGATTGCCTGAAAATCAAGTGAGTTATTACTTCTATGCGGAAGTATCGCGCAACGTGGCCGCCGTCGGCGATGGTTGTTTACTGACTTCGCGAACCGCATTCGAGCAAGTCGGTGGTTTCGATAATTTGCGATTTCCGCAAACGATGCGCGATGTCGATTATTGCTCGCGGATTCGGGCCGCAGGCTACCGTTGCGTGTCGGTCGGTGGTGTCGAAATGCAAGTATCGGAACTGGCGCCGCGGCAAAACGATCCACTCGAACTGGCCACGTACTTCAAACGAAACGGCCGATCCATCGACCCGTACGCGAACCCGAATTGTTCGAGCCGCACAGCGTTTGAACCCGCGAATGACAGTGGCATGTCATTGCACTCGGCAGCGCACGAAACGCTTCGCGTTTTGGTTGGCGCACACAATTTGAATTCGCCCGAAGGCGCACCGCGTTACCTCTCGGAAATCATCCTCGGGTTGCAAGCACGCCACGCGGTTGCACCGTCGATTCTCTCACCACTCGGTGGCGCGGGCGAAGCGGTATACGCGGCGGCGGGCGTGTCGACGACGATTATGCACGAGGCATGGAGCCGACGGTTTGTGGATGGCGCGTGGTCGCCGCGCGAGTACGAGGCGGCACAGGTTGCGCTACAAAAACAGCTTAAAAACCAGTCGCCGGACGTCGTTGTTGCGAATACGCTGCTGACGTTTCCGCTCGTCGAAGCCGCCGCGCGGCTCGGCATTCCATCGATCTGGATCATTCACGAAAGCTATTCACCGGAGCATCTTCGCCGCCTGTTTCCGGCGTTCGCGAAGGGCCGCATCGAGACGGCATTCCGACTGGCATCGCGCGTCGTGCCAGCCTCACACGACACGGCAATGCTGTTCCGACACCTCGATATCAGTAAGAATTTTCGAGTCATCCACAACGGCATCGAACCGAAGCCTTTCGACGACTACTGCCGTCGCATGTCGCGCGAAGACGCAGCGCGACAACTACCTGGCGTCGCCCACAAAAAACGCATCCTCTCGGTCGGCACTGTCTGCGAACGCAAGGGCCAACACACGCTGATCGAAGCCGCCGCGATTTTGTCGCGGACCCGAAACGACTTCGTTTGCGACCTCGTCGGCGTTCGCGATTCGGTGCCCTATGCGAGCTACGTTCGCGAACTCGTACGGCGAAATTGCCTGGAAAACGTAGTCAATCTTGTGTCCGAGACGGATCGTGTCTGGCCGTCCTATCGTGCCGCGGACATCTTTGCGTGTACGTCGCACATGGAAACGTTTAGCCGCTCGATCCTCGAAGCCGAGGCGTTCGGTTTGCCGATTGTGTCAACGCCGTGCGAAGGAATTGCGGAGCAAGTCTACTGGGATTTCAACGCATTACGCTTCGAAATCGGCGACGCGAATCGACTGGCGACGCAGATTGCACGCTTTCTAGACGACGACGAATTTCGCAAAAACGCCGGGCTGCGTTCGCGTGCCGCATTCGACAATCACCTGACGTACGACGAGATGCTCGACCAATACGAAACGACGTTACGGTCCGTGGCGAACGTCCGCAATTTGCAACCCGTACAAAAAATCGCCGCACGTCGCGCGGCATGAGGGAACCGATGGCCGCACTGCAAACAATCGGGCGACGGATAGCTTTTGCCCTGTATCGCAAGCTCTCCACGCCGTTCCGCAACCGCTACCGGCAGTTCGCCGACTACTGTCGCGGTGAAACGGAAGCGACATTTTTCGACATTCACGATATGCGGAAATTCAACCGCAGCCTCGCGGGTTGGGGTGTCGCCCCGCTCTCGCTCGACCGCGATTTGGGCGAACGTAGTGTCGCCGAAGCGGCACGTTTCGTCGTCAGTTTGCTTGCGAGTCATCCCGCAATACATCGACGATTCCCGCAAGCGTTATCGAGTGGTGTCGATGGCGAGTTCGCAAAATGGCTTTTAAACTCCCGATTATCGGTGATGGCCACCGAACGGATTCGCGAAGCGTTCGAGGCCGATCTCGGTGCGCGGGTGCGTCGGGTGTTCGAACTACGCGAAGATCTGCGCGGCGTCTGGCCGCTCGCTCTGACGCCGAAACATCGCGGCGAATTCCTTGGCTGGTTGATGTCGTACGGCAAAAAAGACTTCCAACTCAGCGAAGAATCGGTGTTATGGTACGCCTTTGAAACGGACGAAGACCCCGCGTGTGGCTTGGCTGCCAGCTTCCGGTTGCACCCCGAATGGCAGTCCGCCGTGCCGCACGGCCTGACGCGATTCGGCTGGGACGAACTTAAGATGTGGGTCGGCAAACGTTACGGCTTCGATTGTCGTTGGTTGAAACGCGCCAGGTACATTCCCGAGTGTGGTCCGTGGGACGAACTGCGCGCGTGGCAAATCGCGAAGCCAAATGTCGTCGGCGAACTTCCGCAAAATGCCGATGCGGTGGTGGCGTGGATCGCCGCACGACCTACCGTGCGCACATTCGGTGCGCACGAAATTTCGACATTACAGCGCGAGATTCGCGAGGGTGTGCCCACGCAACTCGGCGTGAATGTGATTGGCCTGTTTCGCTACACATCGGGCTTGCAGCAAGCGGTGCGGAGCACCGTCGAGTCACTTACGCAGTGTGGCGTACGAACGGCGCTTCGCGATTTTCCCGTGCTTTTCCTGCGCGAGCCGCGAAACAAAACCGCGTTCGATGCGCTCGAAACCTTCGACGTGACGATCCTGAACACAGGTATCGATGTGCCCGTGGCGGAAGCGTATCGCAAGTGCGGGCTACACCCGCGCGCGGGCGTTCATCGCATCGGCATCTGGTGGTGGGAACTCGAAACGCTGCCCGCCTCGTGGCACGATCGCGGCGATGGTGTCGATGAAATTTGGGCACCGACGGAGTTCATCGCACAGGCGATGCGGTCAGCGTTTCGCAAACCGGTGTACCCGATGTTGCCGGGCGTTTCGCTGTCTGCGTTCGTGCCATTGCCGAAGTCGGCGTTCGGGCTTGACCCCGTGAAAACGAC
>JANXNT010000722.1 GCA_025353985.1 Limnoglobus sp. | reverse complement strand
CGGATGTCTTGTGGAACCGCACGGTACCGCCGCACCCGCACGATGTGCGAGCGATGGCGTTGCAAGCCGTCGGCGGCTGGACGACATCGCCAACGAAAGAGCAATGGAAACGCTTGTTTCTCTGTGCTTCCGAGAGCGATTTTCAGGTGGCGGCCCCGGCGATGATGATCCTGAACCGATTGCCGGTGAACGACAAGTTACTGCCCGAATACATCGCGTTGTTTCACGCCCCGGACATTGCCGCACGACGGCTTGCGATCGATAAGATCGGCGACCGCGACACGGCCGAAGTGGCCGACGGGCTGATGCGGCAACTGAAGCACACGGATCGTGGCGTCCGCGATACGGCAATGGCCCGGTTGCAGAGACTGAAGTTCGGCCGCAAGTCTCTGGTAGCGGCTTTGATCGCCGCGCCGAACCACGAAGACGCCTGGCCGCTCGCCCGCACCGCGTTGACTTTCGCGAAGGAACTCACGCCCGCGAACTGGACCGAACTCTTCGATCAACTGTGCGTGTACCTCGAAAAGAACGACCATCGCACCGAGCCGTTCTTGTTTCTGCTCCGCGAGTGGGATCACTCGAAACTGCAAGATGGCCTCGTTGAGAAAGCAGTGACGTTGCGGAAAAAGAAGAAGTACGAGGCCGCGTTGGTGTATCTGAAAGCGGTGGCGAAAGATCCGTCGATCGGCTTTGCGGTAAGGCTGGAGTTGGCGATGTGCGGGCTGAAAGTCTCGAAGAAAGAACTTGCGGCCCGCTACCTCGAATCCGACCCGTGCCTGCGTAACTTCGACACGCTGCACCAAAACGATGCGGTGTTGTTGCTGAGCGAGATCGAAAAAGCCAAACACCTTGAGTCTGAAGATCTGTTGTATCTCGGTTTCCACTTCGTCGAACAGATGGGCCGCACGAAGCAGTTTGGTACGGATGTGTTGAAGTTACTTGCGAAGCGCGACCCGAAAAGTGAGGCGGGCAAGTCGGCCAAGAACAAGCTGAAATCGGTCGGTGCGTGAATTTCGACTCGACGTAAGTCCAAATTGCGAAAGTTTTCAAACCGTGTTTATTGTGTTTTTTCGTCTCAATAAGCCCCTTTTTTGATCGCA
>JANXNT010000610.1 GCA_025353985.1 Limnoglobus sp. | reverse complement strand
CACGGCTGGCAACTACACCGTGCGGCTCACGCCGCCAGCTGGGTTCATCAGCAGTACGGGTGGACTCAGCACAACGAACGGCCCGTTCGAACCGGCTACGCAAACCAACACGGATAACACCGATCACGGCACGAACAACGCCGCGTTCATCGACTCGAAGGTTGCGCTCCTCGCGACTGGCAACCCCGATGAAACGGGAAATGCAAACCTTCGCCAAGACTTCGGTATCTGGCAGCCGCTCTCACTCGGCGATCAAGTGTTCAACGACGTCAACAACAACGGTACGTTCGATGCCACCGAAGCTGGTGTCGCCGGTGTCGCCGTCGACCTGCTCGATTCGGTGGGTGCGGTTCTGACCTCGACGACGACGGGAGCGACCGGCAGCTACCTGTTCACCGGCCTGACGCCGGGCCAGTATCGCGTTCGCATCACGCCGCCCGCGGGCTTCGTTAGCAGCACGGGCAACCCCGCCAACGAAGTGGCCGGGCCGTTCGAGCCGGGTGTTAGCACGACCGACAACAACGTCGATCACGGCACAAAGGCCGGTGCGTTTATCCAAACCGATCTCGTGTCGATCGCGGCTTCGGGTTCGGCTTCCAACCCAGACTTGGCAGGCACCGCGAATCTTCGCCAAGACTTCGGCATCTTCGCTCCGGTACCACCCGTGCCGCCAGTTGTCGTCTCGCTCGGTAACACCGTGTTCGAGGACGCGAACAACAATGGCAAGTTCGATGCGACCGAGAAGGGCATTTCGAATGCGACCGTGACCCTGATCAATTCGGGTGGCGTGACGATCGGCTCGCAATTGACAGACATCAACGGCAATTATCGCTTCAACAATCTGGCACCGGGTAAGTACACGGTGCAAGTGACGACACCCGGCGGCCTCATCAGCAGCACGGGTACCGTTGGCAGCCCAACGGGGCCGAACGAGCCGGGCGTTTCGGACAACACCGACAACGTCGATCACGGCACCACGAGCGGCACGACCGCGACGACGACCGTCATCCTCGGCAACCCGACGATTGCGACCGATCCGGTTAACCCCGATGAAGCGGGCTTGGCGAACCTTCGCCAAGACTTCGGTTTCTTCCGCCCACAAGCGGTTGGTAATCTCGTGTTCATCGACGCGAACAACAACGGCAAACGCGATTCCAGCGAGGCTCCACTGGCGGGTGCCGGTGTCAGCATCATCAACGCGGCCGGTGTCACGATCGCCACGCAAACGACCGGACCCGATGGCAAGTACTTGTTCACAAACTTGGTGCCCGGCGATTACCGCGTCCAAGTGACGGCAGCCGGGTTCATCAGCAGTACGGGTAAGATCGGCAGCCCAACCGGGCCGAACGAGCCTGGCCTGACCGACAATAGCGACGATACCGACCACGGCACAACGGTGGCGGGTGCGAAGTTCGAATCGACCGTGACGCTTTTGCCTGGTGCGACCGCGAACCCCGACGGGGCGGACAACCTGCGACAAGACTTCGGCTTCTTCCAGCCATTGTCTGTGGGGAATCAAGTCTTCACCGATACGAATAAGAACGGCAAGTTCGATGCGGGTGAGCCAATCGTGCCGAACGTCCCAGTGAACCTCCGGGATACGACCGGCAAGGGTGCGATCCTGCTGACGACTGTCACCGGTTCAGACGGCAAGTACTCGTTCGGGCTGCTGACGCCCGGCACGTATGTCGTCGAAATCGTGCCACCCGCAGGAGTGACGCCGAGTAGCCCACCGGCCAACCCGATTAACACGACCGGTAATCTCAACGTCGGTGCGCAGGTGGGTGCCACGATCCAGTCGGCACCGTTCACGATCGCGGACGGTGTGGCTCCGTTCGTCGAAGGGAATACCAACGGCAATTCCTTTGTCACTGTCGATTTCGGTTTGACCGGACTCGCGATGATTTCGGGCTTCGTCTATCGCGACCCGAACATCGATGGCATTTTCGACACCACACGCGGCGATACACCGTTCCGCGGTGTGGTCGTGACGCTCACCGGTGTTGATGCCGCCGGGAACCCCGTTACGCCACGCAACACCACGACCGACGCCAACGGTTTCTACAAGTTCACCGACCTCATCCCCGGTACGTATACCGTCACCGAAACCCAGCCGGGTGGGTTAATCTTCGATGGCCTGGATACACTCGGAGTCGGTGGCAATACGCCGACCAAGCCACGCAAGAACGTGCTCAGCGTCACGCTGAACGCGAACGATAACGGCACGAATTTCAACTTCGGTGAAATTCCGCCCGCGAACGTCTCCGGTTTCGTCTATGTCGACCAAAACCGCAACGCTGTCAAAGACCCCGGCGAGCGACCGATTCCTGGTACCCTCGTGACGATCAGCGGAACCGCGTTTGCTGGAACCGTGCTGGCTCGTCCGCTGGTGGCCAGCGACGTACCCGGCGGGTCGCTCACCATGCTCACCGGCTCCGATGGAAGCTGGGAATTCCTCGCGTTGCCGACCGGTATCTACAGCGTGCAGGAAACGCAACCCGCAAACTTCTTCGACGGCCAAGAGCAAAACGGCGACCCAACGATCAACCCCGTCGTCACGAACGATTTGTTCTCGACGATCGTCCTTGGGGCGAATGGGTTCAACGGCCCACTGAACTTCGGCGAGTTCACGACGCCGGTCGGACCCATCGATCCGAACGATCCTTCGAAGCAGAACTTCCTCGGTTCGTCGGGTAACAACAACGGTGGTGCGTTGCCGCCCGTCGGTGGACCCACGCGAACCCCCGTCAACTTCAACCCGGCGTTCACGACGACGACGGGCACGCCGAACAAGCCCGCGTTCGTGATCGCGGCCGCCGGTGCGGGTCGCTCGCCACAAGTGCGAGTCCTGGATTACGCAAGCGGTGCCGAGAAGTTCCGCTTCAACGCCTACGAAGACACCTTCACCGGCGGGGTGCGGACCGCAACGGGCGATGTCAACGGCGATGGCGTCGCGGACATCATCACCGCAACGGGTGTCGGTGGCGGCCCTCGCATCCGCGTCTTCAGCGGTGTTGACGGTAGCTTGCTGCAAGAGTTCTTCGCTTTCGAATCGACGTTCCGCGGCGGGGTGTTCGTGGCGGCGGGCGATGTCGATGGCGATGGCCGTGCGGACATCATCGCCGGTACCGAAGTCGGTGGCGGCCCACGTGTCACGGTCTTCAGTGGCCGAACGGGTGCCGTGCTCCAGAACTTCTTCGCCTTCGATCAGAATCAACGTGGTGGCGTTCGCGTCGCGGCCGGTGACTTCAACGGCGACGGCAAAGCGGAAATCGTCGCGACAACCGGCAACGGCGTGCCGACGCGAGTCCGAGTCTGCGACGCGGTCACGCTCAATCCGCTACAAGATTATGCACCGTTCGAAACCTCGTTCACTGGCGGTGTGAACCTCGCGGTTGGCGACTTCAACGGCGACGGCGTCGCGGATGTCTTCACCGGTGCCGAGTCTGGTGGCGGACCTCGTGTGCAAGTGTTCGACGGTAAGACGCAGGCGGTTCTTTCGAACAGCTTCGCCTTCGAACCGACCTTTACAGGTGGCGTGCGAGTCTCGACGCAAGATGTGAATGGCGACGGTAAAGCGGACTTGATCGCAACCCCCGGCCCAGGCGGTTCGTCCCGTGTCCGCGTGCTGCGTTCGACCGACCTCAGCACGATCGACGACTTCTACGCCTTCGACCCCGACTTCGTCGGCGGTGCCTACGTTGGCTAAGTTTGTTGAATGAATCCAACGCACCGGCCACCCGAAAGGGTGGCCAGTTTCGTTTCCGAATCGCACGTCAATGTTGATTTCCACCTGCAATTTCGGTAATTATGTTAGATAAATCGAGTGAGTTACTGGAGGCACAAATGTCGAAATCGCACTCTCCTACGTCGGGACTCGGCTTGCGTTTATCGCGGTTTCGCACGGCTCTCGTTGGCGGTGCGCCATTGGTACTTTTAACGGCGTGGTTCGGCGGTGGCAGCACCGTTCATGCAGTGCTGAATCCGGAACGGCCCGCTCTTGAAGTGGCGGTCGTCCAGGATGGCCGTGCGTTATACGTGAACAATTGCGCGGGCTGCCACGGTGAACGCGGCGACGGCAAAGGCATCACGCTACTCGAACCGCGCGCCCGCTACTTCGGAATGGACAAATACAAATTTGCGACGACTTTTCCTTCGGACAAAGGTATTCCGATCCCGTCCGATGCTGACATCGTCCACGTGCTGAAGCACGGCTTGCCCGGTTCGGCGATGCCATCGTTTGCGAATTTGAACGAAGAAGAACATTTAGCGATCGTCGGCCACGTTCGGCAACTGACGCGCGGCGGGTTGTTCGAGCGATTCAAAACGAAGGCCAAGAAAGACGCGGACGAAGAAAACGGCGAGCCGCTGAAAGCCGAAGAGTTCGCCAAGGAGTTCGTGAAGCTGTACCCGACGACGAGCCTGACCGCCGACAACGAATCGTTGCCCGGCAAGTCGCTCGGGATCCCGGAGAGTTTTGAAGCCGCGACGCCCGAATCGGCGCTGCGTGGCCGCGAATCGTACATGAAAGTCTGTGCAGCCTGCCACGGCTTAACGGGGCAAGGTGACGGCCCGCAGGTGAAGGATTTGAAGAACGAAGACGGTACGCCGAACCGCCCGCGTAACCTCACCCGTGGCATCTTCAAGGCGGGTGGCGACTCGCGAAACCTGTACGCCCGGATTATGCTCGGCATCCCCGGAACACCAATGCCCGCCTCCGCCGCCACGCTGAAACCGAACGAAGTCCTCGACCTGATCCACTATGTGCAATCGCTATCGGTGAACAAACCTGGCTGAAAAGCACCGAAGAAAGAACGAAAAAGCCCACGGACAATAATCCGTGGGCTTTTTTCGTGTCGAGTTCCGTTACTTGAATTCGACGTGGAACGGCATCATCACCTTGATCGGGTCTTTGTGCGTCGCCAGAAGTGGGCCGACGATTTTCGCGACGTTCTGCATTCCGGGCAGCGAGAGCACATCGACGTGAACCGCACCGAATGGCGACTTGATTTCGCCATCGAGGAGCTTATCGAGGAACGAGCTGGTCTTCGGGAGCACCATCAGTTCCATGTCCTTCTTCGGGTCGATTCCGGCGAGCGTTTTCGCACCGGCAATCGCATCGTCGAGCGTACCGAGTTCGTCGACGAGGCCATTCGCTTTCGCTTGGCGGCCCGTCCAAACGCGACCGCTGGCGATCTTCAGGAGCTTCTCTTTGGTCATATCGACGCCCGCGGCTTTGCGGCCGAGAACGGCTTTGCTCGTGAACTGATCGTAGACGTCTTCGACGGTTTCGGTCATCACTTTGCGTTCGGATTCGGTGTACGGGAACGTCGACGACATGACGCCGGTGTTCTTGCCGCGGCTGATGACTTCAGTCTTCATCCCGGCCCATTCTTGCAGGCCACCCGTCACGAGTTTCAGCCCGAACACGCCGATCGAACCGGTGATCGTGCCTGGCTCGGCATAGATCTTCTTCGCGGGCATACTGATGTAATACCCACCGCTGGCGGCCACATCGCCCATGCTGGCGACAATCGGCTTCTTGCAGCGAACGAGTTCCCGCCAGATGATGTCGCTAGCGAGTGCGGAGCCACCAGGGCTATCGACGCGCAGAACGATCGCCTTCACGGTTGGGTCTTTTTCGGCTTTGCGGATCGCTTCGACCATCGTTTCCGAACCGACCGAACTACCGCCACCCATGATCGGGTTGCCGGTGCCGTTCTTACCCGAGGCGATGGCCCCGACCGCGTAAATCACTGCGATCTTTGGCTCGCTCGATTCTTTTTCTTTCTTCGAACCGCCCATTATCGTTTCCATCAACGCGAACGGGTTCGACATGTCGAGCTTTGACGCCTTCGCCTTGCCGTAGCCCGCTTCGATTTTGACGCTCTTCACGTCGAGCGACTTCGCCATTGCGGTTTCGAATTCGTCTTCGTATGTGACGGCATCGACGAGGCCGAGCTTTGCGGCTTTCTTCGCGGTGAACGGGCCTTGGTCGATGATCTCGCGGACTTGTTCGGGCGTCAGCTTACGGCCCTTGGCGATCGGGTTGACCATTTCGTTGGCGAAATTGTCGTCGAGCATCGACTCGATTTGCTCGCGGTTTTCTTTGCTCATCGTGTCGCGGAGAAGCGGTTCGACGGCGGCTTTGTAGTCGCCGACTTTCAGCACGTCGGCCTTGAGTTTCAGGAGATCGAGCGTGTTCTTGTAGAACGTGACTTCTGCACGCATGCCGACCAACACGACGCCACCCGATTCGGGCAGGCCGATCATGTCGCAACTCGTGGCGAGCAAATACGCCTTCGAGGAATATTCTTCCGAGTAGGCGAAGACTTTCTTGCCGGTCGCGCGGAAGTCCGCTATGGCCCGTTGCAGTTCGTGGAGCTTGCCGTATCCGACTTCGAGGTCGCTGAGGTCCAGGAGCATCGCCTGAATCTTGTCGTCCTTCGCGGCCTTGTGGATTCGCTTCAACTTGCTGCTGAAGTTTTCCGCAGGCGCGCCGAACAGCGAATCTCCAGCGACCGGTGACTCGTCCATCTCGCCGCTGAGCTTGATACTCGCGATACGGGCGACGTTCTTATCGACGGCGTCTTTATCTTTGGCTTGATCTTTTTCTTTGCCCTTCACGCCATCTTTGGCACCGACTTCGGGCTTTCGGGCCTTGAACGGATTGGAATCGTCCGCAACGGACAGGGCGAGGAAGCCCGTCGAGAGTGCTGCGGTTAAAAGCCACTTGGTCATCTTGCGGAACCTCAGAGTGATGTTGTCGGCAGGTGTATCGAACGGCGTCAGAACCATTTTAGCCCCGACAGACCGCTCATGGCGACATTCGCCACAAATCGAATGATCTTGTACCCACATCCCCGAAAATGTTACCAGTGTGATTGTGGTTTGTATTTCGGGGTGCGATCCGTCGCCAATTGCCAGTTGATACCTGCGTTCGGGAAGGAAGGTTTCGCGAATGTTCCCACTGACCCGCGTGCTCGTTTCAATACTGTGTGCCGTTTCGTTTGTGGGCATAACCCGCGTGACGGCACAGCCGATTCCGGAACCGACTGATGCGGTCGTACCCGCGCAATTTACGTTGCAACCGGCCAACGTCGGCACCGGCAATGTGCCCACGATGGGGCGAATCGGCGCAGGAATGCCGCCGATGCCGCCGTCGCCCACGGTGCAAATTATGGTGCTCGTCCCGCAAGACATTGCGCCGGGGCAAGAGATCCTGTACACGCTGAAAATCGTGAATTCGTCGGCGGCGCGTGCGGATAAAGTCGTCGTACGAATGCCGATACCGAGCGGAGTCGAGCCGGTTCCGGTGAAGGTCGAACCGAAAGCGAAGACCAAGGAAGGCGTGGCGAACGAGCTATTTTGGGACATCGGCACGCTCGAAGCCAACGGCACGAAGCAAATCGAAGTGACGTTCCGCCCGAAAGCCGATGCCACCGATATTATCGCCCGCGCCCACGTCAGTTTCGAACACGGCCAGTTGGTGAAGACCGCGATCAGCGTTCCGAAGTTGAAGGTGAAGACCGAGATCCCGAAACAAACGTCGCTCGATAATCCGATCCCCGTTCGCGTGACGATCCGCAACGAGGGCCGCGTCACCATCGACGCCGTAAAGCTCACCGAGACGGTGACCGAAGGCGTGGCGTTCCACAAAGACACGACCGGCGAAAAAGGAATAAAACCCGAACAGCGCGTCTGGAACGTCGGCACCGTGCGGCCCGGCGAGATCAAAACCTACGATTTCCGCTTGATGGCCAAGTCCCGTGGCGACGTTCGCGTACTCACCGCCGTCGATGGCAAAGGCTCCGGACAAGCGAACGACACCGCCGAGACAAAGGTCGAAGAAGCGGCATTAAAGCTGGATTTGAAGGGCGATCCGAAAACTTCCGGCGATACGCTGGCGAATTACGAAGTAACCGCAACGAACACCGGAACGATGCCGTTACTCAACGTCCGCGTGAATGGATCGGTGCCCGCCGACTGTTTGCCGCGTCGGATGACGAATGGCGGGCAGGTGTATCGCGACCAGGTCCAATGGACGATTCCGAAGCTGGCACCCGGCGACCGCGAGACGTTCCGCTGGAGCCTGCAAACGTCGGCCTCCGGGCGGAAAACCGTGCGTGCCACTGCCGTGGGCCGGGGGCTGGAAGAATCGGCGAACGTCGAAACCGTATTCGCGGGCGCAGCCGTGCTGCACTGGGAAACGAGTTTTGACCAACCAACGGTCGGCATCGATCGCCAAGGGATTTACACGGTGAAAGTGACGAACACCGGCAGCGAAGCCGCCAGTGGCGCGCGGCTCATCGTCGATCTCCCGCCCAAGGGAGCTATCACCGTCGTCGAGGTATCGCCAGCGAACAAACGAGCGGGCGATCAGATCACATTCGAGCCACGCACGATTGCAGCGGGCAAGTCCGAGATTTTCTCGATCACCTTCAAAGGCGAGCAGATCGGCAAAGCGTATTTCAACGCAAAACTCGCCGCCCCCGCACTCGGCGAGAAGCCAATCGGCGCAGAGAAATACGTTGAGATTACCCGGGGGCGGTGAGATCGTTCATCGCATGAGCACGGCTTCGGCCATCAGGCCGGGGCCGAAACCGAGCATCACGCACGGTCGCGGCAAGTTCGCTATTCGCATCGCGTTTAAGATGAACAGCACCGTGGGCGACGACATGTTGCCGAAGTTCGCGAAGATGTGTTTCGATGTTGCCAGTGCCGATGCGGGGAGTGCGAGTGCGTCTTGCACCGCTTCGAGAATCTTCGGCCCGCCCGGGTGGATTGCCCAACTGCCGATGTCGGCGACGGTTAAATTGTTCGACTTCAGCCAGTCGTGCATCCAGCTCGCCACGTTTGCCGCAATCAGCTTCGGCACTTGCTTCGATAGCGTCATTTCGAAGCCATGATCGAGAATCGTCCATGTCATCGCTTCAGTTGAATCCGGTATCAACGACGACCCCGTTGCGCTCACCGCCCACTCGTTCGCATCGCGGACGCCATCGCCGACGATGACCGCACACCCGTCGGCGAACAGCGCGTTCGCCACCACCTTTTCCGGCTCGTCGCGATAGTGATAATGCAGGCTACACAGTTCCACCGCACACAGCATCACCCGTGCGTTCGGGTAGGCAGTGGCATACGCATTCGCCACTCGCAGACCGTTGAGTGCACCGTGGCAGCCCATGAACCCGACGTGCGTACGTTCGACC
>JANXNT010000607.1 GCA_025353985.1 Limnoglobus sp. | reverse complement strand
CAGACTTCATCGACATCGGTGAGGTTGTGGCTACTCAGAATCAGCGTCTTTTCGGCGGCGAGTGTCTTAATGAGTTCGAGCATCGAGCGTCGCGCTTCGATGTCCAGGCCGTGCGTCGGTTCGTCCCAGATTAGTAACTCGGGTTCGTTAATTAGGCTTGCGGCCACGGCGAGGCGTGCGGTCATACCGGGTGTGAAGTTCGCGATTGGCTCGCCGGAGTGCGACAGTAAATCGACCGCACGAATCAGCGTCGCCAGCCGCGGTTTGCGTTCGTTACGTGGCATCCCGAACAGGCGTGCGATGTAGTCCAAATACGTGATCGGCGTCATGCCTTTCGGGAACTGCGGGTTCGTCGGGATGTAGCCGATGCGTCGCCGCAGGTCGGCCGAGTTCGGCGTCATCTGTTTGCCGAAGACTTTCGCCCAACCGGCCGTCGGGCGGTGCAGTCCCAAGATCAATCGCAGGAACGTCGTTTTGCCCGCGCCGTTCGGCCCGAGCAAACCGAGTACGACACCTGGCGCAATCGTCAGGGTGGCGTCGTTCAGTGCAATTTGACGGTTCTGGTAGATTTTCGTCAGGTGCGACGATTCCACGACCATCTCGGTACCACGGTCGGCCACGGACTACCCCTAACAAATAACCAAAGTTCTGATCGCGTGATAACCGAACCCGCAACCGGTGTCTAGGCGAATCGTCGCAACATGTAGCAGGCACACTCCGTGTGCCGTTCGGATGTTGGCAAACCGGAATTGCATCGTCGCATCCTGGAAACTGTCTCAACGGCACATGGAATGTGCCTGCTACAAGCAGAAACTGCTACTGTGGCACGAACATTCCTGCGATCTTCGGGCCGATGACGGGAATCTTGCGAACGAAGGAAATCCAGCGTAACAGGCCGACGTTCTCGAACAACATTTCCGACCCCGTACCGGGCTTGCCATCGATTTGCACGCGAATTGGCCCCGTGGCATTTGCCAGATCGACTTGGTTATCCACGTCGATCGCCTTCACGAGTGCGGCAGCACGAAGGTGTTTTGCCGATGTGTTATCGAACTGGAACCGCACGCGCAAGGCCAGGGCGGCGGATCGAAGTTGGTCGCGGATGACGTTTGGTGGCAGGTACGCCAGAAGTAACGTCATCATGAGCAGCGCGAACATATTCAACCCCATAAAGGTCGAAATGCCCAAGTGAAACAGGAACGCACCGATGACGATGTACGGCCGCATTTTCGTCCAGACGAGGAACGCGAGCGACAGTTCCATGAACAGTGTGAAGATGACGCCGAGGTGGGCGGATATCGCGTATATCGCGCGATGGTGCGTCAGCCAGCGGAGCATCGTGTCGTACCACTCGAAGTAAACGAGCGTGAATTCGGGGTTCGCGAGCGTGTCCCAATAGGCGTTCGTGTTCCACCAGTTCGTGCCCTTGAGTTTGGACATCCCGGCAGCCATGTAGATGAAGCAGAAGTGAATCTGGATCAGGCGGGTGGCGAAGCCAGTGGCGATGGTGGGCGTCGGTCGCGCCAGAAACGCCGCCGTCGGCGCGTCGATGGTACCACTGCGTGCGAGGCTGTTCCGCGCCGCCCGATAGCGAGCAATCAGGCGATCCAACGACAACGCCCCGCCACTGTTGCCGACCATCAAATAGAGCAGCAGTAAGTTCATCATCGTGTCCATACCGAAGAGAACTTGCTGCGAGCGATGGATGTAACTCGTACAGGCCAGCCACGTCAGCACCGAAGTTACGCGAGTGAACAAACCGAGCGTGAACATCACGAGAATCAGCAGAACAACCGCGTGCGCGATCGCCATTTCGGTCGGGTCGGTGATGTGAAACCAGATGGAGAACGTCGAAATCCCGACCCAGTGTGCCTTACGGGCCTCGGTGTTCCAGTAGTCGAGGTAATCGATCCATTTTTCGCGTTCGGTGGGGTCTTCGGGAAGATCGACGATGAAATCGAGGAGTGCCTTCCGCGCGTCGTAAGGTATCTCCACGAAGTGATCGTAGATGTACTGCCGTTGCAGCACGTCGCGCGGAACGATGGCATCGAACGCTTCGATCTCCTCGCGAAGGGTTTTGCGGCTATTCTTTCCTTCTTGTGGGAGCGTGTCGAACAGTGGCGGTACGCTGTCCGCACCCGTTTTGGATCGCAACTTGATATCGACCATCGCGTTCAGGCGATCCGCCCGCGCCGTCATGTCGAGCGGCAAGCCACTGGCATACTCGAGGCCACTTTGAATGCCGACGAACTTGTTCACCGTTTCGTTCTGCAACCGCCGCGGGTAGCGCATCGCCGATTCCCGCGCTGACTTCTGCACGGGTAACGCTTTCAGGTACGTCAGCCAGACTTCGCGGCGATGCGTTTGAATCGGCAAGCGAGCCGCCGTAACGAAATCTTCCCACGAACCGGCACCGGAAAAGGGAGCCACCGCCCATGGGGCTTCATGCCGTTCGCGGTCGATGTAATACTGCCCGTACCACGCATGTTTGCCGAAGAAATTCTGCAAGTCCGTCGTGTACGCGCAATGCACGTACAGCACCAGCAACCCCGTGATGATGCGCATGAAACCTAGCATCGTGGGGTCGGCCGCAGTGAACCAGAACTGGAACCAACGCACTCGGGCAGATGGCGGTAATGCGGGTGTCATGTCAAGCCAATCGGAAATTGGGGTAGAACAATCCTTCGTTACGGAAGTCGCGATACTTCCGCTTCGTTACGGCATCCGCTCCGCCCACTCGAACTTCGTCTTGGCATGGATGCTCATGTAATCCTTGAAGTCTTCGGGGCTATCGGGAACGCTCGCTTTCGGCAGGATCGGCACCAGCCAATACAGCAACGGATCTTGCGTATCGACGAGTTGCGCAATTCCGTTCGTATCGAGTGCATATTCGCCGAAATAGAACGGCCGGAACGACGTCGGGTGGTTCGGCTTCGCCCCATCTGCGAATGCCGTCGGCGTGGTGACTTTGTGTTCGAGGCGATAGATTTTCACGCTCTTGGCGGTACGGCCCGGTGTGGAGGCATTGTGCAAAATATGCCCCGCGAACGAAGGCACGATGTTCCGTGCCGTGTCGGGGTTCGGCATCCGATATTGCACCGCCTCGAAGATCTCGGGGGCGATCGGTATCTGCGGGTAGTTCGACCACAGCCCCGCATCAGCTTTCTTGCGACGTTCCTCGATCTGCTTCTTTTCCGCCGAAGGCAGGTTGCCTTCCGGGTAGACGTTGTTCACCTGCTCCGTGATCGATAAGCGACGATAATACTCCAACCCGAGCGGGTCTTTCCAGTCGGTCTGGCGGTTCGGTAACGTGATCCACTTCGTCGATGTTTTCGACATCACTTTCGTCTTCGGATGTTCGAATTCCTGGTCGTGCTCAAACGTCACGAGGCAAAACATCAACGACGCCGGCCCTGGATCTGGCGAATAGAAGTGGTAGGCATTCTTGAGGTAAAGGAATGTGAGATATGGCAAGTAAAACCGCA
>JANXNT010000599.1 GCA_025353985.1 Limnoglobus sp. | reverse complement strand
GGTTTGCAAAACCGTCACCCCCGGTTCGAATCCGGGAGGGGCCTCTTTCTATTTGATTTGCTTGAGAAACGCGCTCGCGTGTAACCTCAAATATGATGTTCCCGCTTGGGATTTCTCCACTCGCTGCCAGAACTCTTTCGCACGCACCATGTCTTTTCGGTTCCAAAACAACCAACCGAGGAAGAACTCCGCATCCGTCTGATCGTCTTCTGATAATGCGGCCAGATCGCGTTTCCATATCGTTTCTTTGAGTAAGAACTTATTCACCATGATATTGTGCATGAAATTGGTCACGCGAACGGTGTCTGCTCGGTTCCAACCGACGACGACTTTTCCTGTGATCGCGTCGCGTGCATCCGCTTCGTTCATATTGTCGTGTGCGAGTGCGGCAAACAGGCCGTGAAAATCGACAAATGGATCGTCTTTCGCAATGTCGAACATTCGCATGGCCTTCGTCATCTCGCCATTTATGAGATAATATCTGCCAACCAGAAACGCCGTTTGCGGTGGCGTATTGACGCCGAGCGTCGAGATGTATTCTCGTACTAACAGATCCGCTGCCTTCGGGTTCATTTTCCCCAAACTATGACTGTAAAAGAACCATTCGAATCGGCCCGTTTCGTAGCGGTCGGCCATGTTGCGAAAGATCTCTTCCGCTTCGTCGTATTTACCCAAGCCTATTTTGCACTCTGCGGCACAACGCATGGCCCAACTTGCGCCAGATTCTGCGGCGGCATCGGCATACGGTTCTGCCCGCTTGTAAGCTTTCGTCCGCATGAACGCTTCCGCAATTTTAATACGTGTCCGGGCATGATCGAGACCCGCATCTTCGCTTTCGAGCGATTTTTCGAGTGTTTTCAGCCACATTTCCGGTTTCTGTTGTTGCATGTATCCATCGGCCAGTAGCTCGTACGTGAGGCCTTCGGGCGAAAGTGCGAGAGATCGTTCCAAACATCGGACCGCATCCGCGGTCTGTTTTTTCCGAAAGTAGTATTCCCCTAACGATCTCTGTACGAGCGCATGACGGAGATACGTTTTTTCATACATCACAACATTTTCAGCGACTTCCGGTTTGTCTCGTGCGATCACTAACTCGATCGCCAGTGGCGACAATCGGCTTTCGGATTCGATATTCAGCACAAAAGCTTTGCGATTCGCGTATTCATTATATTGCAAATTGATTGCTTGAGATTCATAGCTCTCACAAAAAGAGCGGCCCGAAATATTGTCAAATTCTTTAGCTAGTTCGGTATCGACGGTTTCGAGCCGCCATCCGTATGCATTGGATCGGTTCGTTAAAGTATGTATGGGCACGGCTCGCAGTTTCTTAATGACTTCGTCGGGCTGTCGATTCGAATTGAATGCGAAGTTTTCGACCAGTGGTAAAAGATAATGTCCTTGAAGTCGTCTCACCTCAGATTTCGCTTCATTCGGTGCATCGACACCCAATACCCGCGTGAGAAAATCGAGTCGCTGCCATGCCTGCGCGTATTGCACATCCTGCATCAAATTCCCCAACACGGCCCACGACGGTTCCCCGCGATCTTGCATGGGAGTGCCCGCTTTCCTTAGCGATGCAAACACTTTTGCAGACGAGACTTCCGGATCTTCGAGAACGACTCGACAATCGTCGGGAAGCCCCGGTTGCTCTTCGACGCGATCGCGAAAATGCTCTTCGAACACTTTCGCGCCGGACTGCGTTGCGGAGTGCAAATTCGATACGCCACCCAGCCGACAAACCGAATCGTGAACGCGATAGCATTCGGGATCGATCTTGAGATATGCCGCCGCAGCCTTAATCGTCGCCAATCGCGATTCGGGTTGATAGATCGCCAAATACTGGAGCAATCGCACGTATGGCGTGTCGGATTCTCGCCGCAGTTCATCGAAGCGATCGAGGTCGAAATGAACGTAGGCGTCGATCATTTTTACCCAGGCGGGCGGCGTCGGATTGTTTTCGTCTTTGGCCAGTTTGGTTGCGGTTTCGAGGTCGTTCAGCGCGATATTGTGTTTCCCCGTCAGTGCGGCCGCGTACGCTCGAACCCAATATGCACGCGCAGACTTCGGGTTCGATTTGACGAGTTGATGCGCGTAAAGCATACTTCGCGCTTTGTATGTACATGGCGATGTGCCCCAGTGAAAATCGGTCAGTAAGCCGAGGTTGGCGTAACCGCGTGAAAGTGCCTCGATGAGAGCGGGCGAACGTCCTTTTTTGCGAACTTCATCGTGTAGTAATCGTACCGCTGCAAATGCATCCGTTTCGCGTACACTGTTCAGCCGTTTCAGAATCGCATCGGGTACGGGCGCATCGGAAGTGAGTGTCGGTTTTGGCTGAAATCCTGCGGCAATCAGACACTTCTTAAACAAAACATCGCCATTTGCGGCTTCTTCGAAACAGATTCGAGTCCACGCATTCAGTGCAAAATAATCGTACAGTGTGTTCCCTTTCCAAAGTATATGTTCGGCTGTTTTCGCGCCCTGCGTAATCGTCCACCCGAATTGTTTATTAATGCGTTGCAGGCCGCGAATTCGGAACTGCCGATCGTTCGGGAAACGATCCGGGGGAAACTCAGCGAGTACTTCATCGTTTACTCGCAAACCGAATTCGTCGCGCGCGACCATCCAGAATGTTTGTCGGAGATATTCATCGGGCATACCGCCCGTCGTTCGCGACCCGTTTTCGTGCTCCGAATCATTGGTAAGTAACCATATTCGATCCGCAAATGCAGGAATCGTCGCAACCAGTGGCTTCGCGTTTGCAGTCGGTTCGGGATTAACGGGAGTTGTGCCTAATTCTTCGTTATAATTTCTCTCTGGTACAACTTGTGTCGCAACCGGTACATCCACTTCCTCCACTTTCGCATTGATTGATTGCGAAATCCGAACCGCGCCAAATATACAGACTGCCGTAAAGAGACAGATACCAATGATTTTGCAGATTCGGTTCCAATCGGTTCTGTTTTTCGTGGGTGGGGCAACAACGGGTTGGCTCGGCTCGATACTCAGTGGGATCAGTTCCGTTAGAATTTCGTCATCATTCGTTTCATTTGACATTCCGCTCGCTCCTTGATCGAGAACAATCCTCTGACGAAGATAACATCTTCAGCGAGAGTCGTAGCCAAGTCAAAGTAATATCGATTTGATTTTCTTGAGAAGACACGTTGGCGATAATCTGCGTTGACAGCCGGTGCGAATTTCGTGCATAACCGTCTATCGCGGCCAGGATTGGCCATACGCGCCACGGATGGAGCCGGAATGTCAGACACCTTTGCAGAACTACACGCTCGGATTCTTGCGAAAACGGCACGAATCGGCATCATCGGGCTGGGGTACGTCGGTCTGCCCCTCGCCCGTGCGTTTGCCAGCCGTGGCTACGAAGTCTTGGGATTCGATATCGACGTGCAGAAGATCGCGAAGCTCAACGCGGGCCATTCGTACATCAAGCAAATATCCGACACGACCATCGCCGAAATGCGCGCCGTTGGCTTCACGGCCACGGATCGCTTCGACCGCCTCGGCGAAGTCGATGCGATCCTCATCTGCGTGCCAACGCCGCTGACGGAATCGCGAGAACCCGACCTGCGTTACGTCATCAACTCCGCACACGCGGTGGCTGGCCAGTTACGCCCGGGGCAACTCGTCGTACTCGAAAGTACCACTTACCCAACCACGACGCGGAATGTCGTTCTGCCGATCCTGCAACGCTCGGAAATGCTACCGGGCGAAGACTTTTTCCTCGCGTTTAGCCCCGAACGCGAAGACCCGGGCAATGCCACGCACTCGGTGAACACGATCCCGAAAGTCGTCGGTGGATTGGACGATAACAGCAGCGAAGTGGCGTGTGCGTTGTATGTCGCCATCGTACCGAACGTCGTAAGGGTGTCGTCGCCGGAAGTCGCGGAAGCGAGCAAGATTCTCGAAAATACCTACCGTGCCATCAACATCGCGCTCGTCAACGAACTCAAGGTGCTCTACGACCGCATGGGTATCGACGTCTGGGAAGTGATCGATGCTGCGAAGACGAAACCGTTCGGTTTCCAGGCGTTCTACCCCGGTCCGGGCCTCGGCGGGCACTGCATCCCGATCGATCCGTTCTACCTGACGTGGGTGGCACGCCAGTACGGCATGAGTACGCGGTTCATCGAACTCGCCGGGGAAATCAACACCGGAATGCCGACGTATGTCGTGGCTAAAGTCGCGGACGCACTCAACGAAACCGGTAAGCCACTGAAGGGCAGCCGCGTTGCGATCCTCGGCATGGCGTACAAGAAAGACATCGACGACCCCCGCGAATCGCCTGGCTTCGAGTTGATGGAATTACTGCTGAAGAAGGGCGCAAC
>JANXNT010000584.1 GCA_025353985.1 Limnoglobus sp. | reverse complement strand
CCGGCGTAACCGGAACCTTCCCGCGTTATGCCGCCGCCCCCAACTCTACAAACGTGACGGGTCGTCGCTATTCGGTTCTGTCGTGTCCGAGCGACCAGGATAACACGCCAATCGGCACGATCACTAACATTAATTACGTTGTGTGCGCAGGTAACGGCGGCACTTACGGCGCGGCCGGACCTGCCCCGCTACCGACGGGTTACAGCCGGTTTCAGGGGATGTTCGATGGTGCAAATTTGACCCGGAAGACCAGACTGACCGACATCACCGACGGCCTAACCAACACCATCATGTTGGGTGAAGTCCTTCAAGGACAAGGCAGCGATCTACGTGGTTTCGCGTGGTGGGGCGATGCCAGTGCATTCAGCACATATTACCCGCCGAACACGAATGCGAACGACCTGATTTACACCGGCGGTTATTGCAACAATCAACCGTTGCGGAACTTGCCTTGTAGTGGTGCGGGTGGCGCGCATTTTTCCACGCGTAGCCGTCATACGGAGGGGTAAACGTGACGTTAGGCGACGCCAGCGTACGGTTCATTTCGAACAACGTCGACCCCGACACGTTTCGGAACATGGGTCCAGGCTCGGATGGTGCCGTGATCACACTGCCATAAATTTTGGTAAAAAGACAACCGCACGCAACCGCTGGGATTATTCCCGGCGGTTTTGCTGTCGATTCTTCTGCCGCAACAGTAAGATAGTACTATCACCGAATGTTCCCCGCGAAGATCCTCTCATGCGACGTTGGCGAATCCTTTTCGTGCTGATTGTGCTCGCCTACATGGCAACAGGCGTCGCTCAGATACGCCCCGAAGAGCGTGCGGTAGTGACGCGCTTTGGCCGCGTGGTGGCACGACCGGGGGCGGGCTTGTGGGTGGGCTTGCCGTGGGGGTTAGACCGCGTCGACCGTGTAGCGATCCGCAATATCCAACTCGAAGTCGGCTACTCGCCCGATGCCATTGATGACACATCCACCACACCTGTGGGGCAGCTTTTAACGGGCGATCAAAACCTTGCGAACGTGAAGCTCGTTCTCGAATATGCGATCGATGAGCGCGATGGCGAACTCGAACGCTACCTCGCCGGACGCGACCGCGTCGATGCGATTTTGGGCCGCGAAGCGGAGACGGTGGCGGGCGAATGGGTCGGTGCCCGAACCGTCGATGAAGTCCTATTAACGGGCCGCGCCGAGTTGCCGCGCTGGGCCATGGAGCGCCTGCCCGAACGGATCGCATCGCACCGCCTGGGCATCGTGTTGCAGCGAATCAGCGTCGATTTCCTCGGCGCGCCCGCCGAAGTGCGCGATGCGTTTGAGGCGGTCAATCAAGCACAAACGAGCATTCGCACGAAAGAAAATCAGGCGCAACAAGAAGCCAGCCAACGCCTCCGCGAAGTGCAGTCGTTGCAATTCCGGCTCGAACAACAATCGGCGTCGTACAAGCTCGAACTCGAAAGTCTGGCACGTGCCGACGCCGACGCCTTTCGCAAACGCCTCGAACAATACGAACGATTGAAGGCCGCGAACCCGGACATTCTCGCGGGCATCTGGTGGGAAGAAATGGGCCGCGTGCTACTCGGCATGAAGGGCCGGGGCCGCGTCGATGTGCTCGATTCGTTCGTCGGAAAAGACGGCCTCGACATCACGCAGTTCGTGCCGACGAAACGCGAGAAAAAGTGACTCGAAAAGAAGTGGCGAGTGGTGAGTGACGTAATTCTTCTTTTCGCGCCACTCGTCACTCGCCACTCATCACTCGATAAGAAGTGAATACGGAGTTCCGTCATGCCCCGGCTTGTCGTGGTTAGAGGTGCGGATCGTGGCAAGCAGTTCGATCTGTCCGGCGCGGTCGTTGGCATCGGGCGGCACTCGTCGAACGCGATCCACCTGCACGATACGCGGATCTCGCGCAAGCACCTCGAACTGCGTAAATCCGGTTCGGGTTATCGCCTCGTCGATCTCGGCAGCGGCAACGGCACGCACCTCAACGAACGCCTCGTGCAATCGGCTGAACTGCGGCCCGGCGACCGCATCGCGCTCGGCGAAACCATCCTACTCTTTGCCGATTCGCACACGCCGACCGAGAACGACGACACCGCCGCAATTCGCCTGTCTTTTGAGCCTGATCGTGCCTTTCAGTCGAGCATTTTACGCAGCATTCCCGCCGAAGCCGGGACCGCGATTCTCAGCGATCCCACCCGCGCGAACACCGACTGGTTGCGGTCGCGCCTCGCCAATCTTGCGGTGATGTACGAAGCCGCGAACGCCGTCAGCAATATCCTCGATGTCGACGAATTGCTCGAACGGATCATGAGCCTGATCTTGCACACCGCCGATGCCGATCAAGGCTGTTTCATGATCGTCGATGCGGAGACGGGCGTGGCGATGCCGAAGGCGGTGCGGGCGCGCCATGGCAGCATTCCGAAAACCTTCAGCGTCAGCCGGACCGTCGTCGAATACGTCATGCGTGAACGCAAGGGCATTCTCGTTTCCGATGCCGCAACCGACGATCGGTTCCGCGGTGGTGAGAGCATCGCGCGGCACCACATCCGCGAAGTGCTTTGCGTGCCGATGTGCGGCCGCCACGAGATGGTCGGCGCGATCTTCCTCGATACACACAGTGGCGGATCGGCCGCACCGAAATTCACCGACGATCACCTGCAACTCGCCGTGGCCATCGCGCACCAGTCGGCACTCGCGGTCGAAGAAACGCGATACTATCAAGCACTCGTGAACGCCGAGCGACTCGCCGCCGTCGGGCAGACTATCGCGGGAATGTCGCACCACATTAAGAACATCATGCAGGGTGTCCGCTTCGGTGCGAGCATGGTGCGGATGGGCCTCGATGGCGATCGTGAGCTTCTAACAAAGGGCTGGACGCTCGTCGAGAAGAATCAAGCGCGGATCGACGAACTGATTCTCGACATGCTCAATTTCTCCAAAGAGCGCGAGCCGAGCATCCAGACGATCGATGCGGTGAAATTGATCGAGGATGTTTTGGAGATCGTAAAAG
>JANXNT010000568.1 GCA_025353985.1 Limnoglobus sp. | reverse complement strand
TCTTGAGATTGTTGTACGTGCCATAAATGACCATATCGGTCATTACAGCAGGTGTAGCAGCAACAACGTCTTGCCCAGGTGTGGTTTGTGTCGGCGGCATCACGGCGGGAACTATCACAGGTGGCGTGCTCGGGCTGGTTTGCGTCGTTGGCATCATCGCGGGGTCCATGATTGGCATCGCGTCCGGGACGATTCGCTCATCGAGAGTTTCCAGCCGGAGTCGGCTCAGTAACTTCGGGTTAAGCGACTTGTGCCCCCCACCCTACCGTTGCGTAACGTTTCCAGAATGACATGCGGACTCTCCGAGGTGTGTGGCACGCGAACAATCGTCCGCGTGAGAGCAAGCTATGCCGACTATAACGATTAGGCAAATAGAATCGGTAAAATTTACAACGGCCACGGCGAGTCGCATTCGAGGTGTATCATGTGACCCTTGCGATCCGCTCTTTTCTCCGATGGTGCGTATTTTGGCGACGACGCGGGAAAGGAGTCTCACCCACACGAAAGCTAACAGTCAAAAAATCGTAGGCGATTCGACGTAAGTCGGAATTGGTGTCGTGCACGAAGTGACGCGAAAGTGTCGCAAAATGACGCAGAAGTGTCGCGTCCGGTCGATTTTAGGGCGCGTCCGGTCGATTTTAGGGCGCATCCGGTCGATTTTAGGTCGGTACTTTCCGCGAGCCTCGAATCGATGGCCATCGACCTAACCCGCAAAGCGAGTTCGAGATACGGCAAAAACGCTCGTGTCATATCAGCAAGAGCCGATCAAAAAGGGGCATTTTGAGACCCAAAAACACCCCAAAACACGGTTTTTGAGCCTCCGCAATTCAGACTTACGTCGATTATCAGAGGCCAACCGCGTTCCGGTTCTGGAGCCACGCCGGTGTGTATCATGACCGCATCCGCTCTTCTCTCCGGTGGTGCGTATGCCGTATCTAATTGTTGCGATTATGGCGTTGTTCGGCCTCGGTTTCGTGGGGCTGCTATTCGTGATGGCGCGGCGTGGGCGTCCGTACCAACACGATGCCACAACCGGGACGACGAGGCTGCGGCACGGCGTGCTGTTGCGTGCGTTTGCGGTGTTTGCGTTCTTCGGCGCGGAACTTGTACTGTGCGTCTGGCTACTCGTGAACCCTCCGCCAACGGCGCGGCTCGCGGCGCTACCGATACTCGGGGGCGTCGTACTCGGGTTGGTCGGAATCTTGCTGATTCTCGAAGCGTATCGGTTCGCGGTTGCGGTTTCGCCGACGGGTGTCGACTGCCGGTCGCCGTGGAAATCGCGACTGGTGGTGCCGTGGGGCGATGTCGCATCGGTCGAGTTTTCGCGGGCGAATCTCTGGTTTTTGCTGCGGTTTTCGAGTGGCGGGTCGTTCCGCGTCTCGGCACTGGTGCCGGGTGTCGGGCACTTCTTGCAAGGTTGCGAAACTCGCCTTCCACCGGAGAAAATGCGGTATGCGAAGCCCGGTTACGCATGGGTCGGTCGCAAATGGCCGTTTCGTAGCGGCGATTAATTGCGGTTCCCGATTGTCGCGCCGGCGTTTCCTGTCAGAATGATGGGAACACCCGGGAGGCGACATTGTGAGTGAAGCGGAACGCGACGATTTGCCGGAAACAGCAGGTGGCGTAAACATTCTCGCGATGATCCAACGGCGTTGGCCGTGGCTGTTGCTCGGGGCGGTACTCGGGGCGATTGGCGGCTTCTTGTTATTCTCGACGCGAGCGCCGATCTACCAATCGACGGCCCAAGTTTTGGTCATCAAGAAGCGAGCCGATGTCTCGACGGGTACCGATTCGCGGTCGAGTTTCGTCGAAGATTACGTCGCCACGCAAGTGACGCTGTTACGCTCCGAACGCATTCTGATTGCGGCCGCGAAACGCATCGATTCGTCGCGGTTGAACAGCCCGTTCCCGACCGACGAGCGCGATCGTGCCAAGGTACTTGCGGCGCTCCTTTCGGTCGCCCGCGATAAAGATGCCTCGAGTTCTGGTGGCAGTGGCACGAACGTGCTGAATCTGGCGTTCCGCGGGTCGCACCCGGACGATTGCCGCCAGCTTCTGTCTGCGGTCATTGCCACGTATCAGGCCGAGCTTTCGACGCTTTACGACACCGCCACGCAGGAAAAAATCGACTTGCTCGGGCTGCAACTGAAGCAGTTTAAGACGGAACTGGACACCGCCGAAACGGGGCGCGTCGAATCCGAGGCGAAGTTGCGGAAGATCACGCCCGAAGATCTCGCGATGGTGCGTGGCCGCGTCAGCAAGGAAACGGAAGCGCTTCGCGGGTTGCAACTCGAAGAGATCGGGCTGCGAAACCAGGTCGAACTCATTCGCAACACTCCACCCGACCGTGCGGCGCGCGTCGAAACCCTCGCGAAACTCGGCGAGCAAGTCCGCAGTTTGGGCCTGTCGCGGCAAGACCTCGAGAACACCGAGAATGCGGTGCGGAAGCTGCAACTCGACCGCAGCGAGTTATTCAAGAAGTACAACCTCGAACACCCGCTGATTCAATCGATCGATGCGCAAATCGCGTTCCTGAACGAACTGAATCAGAAAACGAACCCGCGCCCCGCCGGTGTGGAACTCGATCAACTGTCGATCATCGAGCGCGTGCTCGATGGCCGTTGGAAGGTGATTCAGCAGCAGTTGAAGTACACGACGGCGAGCCTCGACGACGACAAATCGATCTTGAGCCAAGCGGCGAATCCGTCGATCGATTCGGAATATTGGAAGCAACAAGTCGTCGATCGCAAGCGGCGAATCGACGAGGCACTCACGCAGAAAAACCAAATCGAAGTGACGCGCGGCGCGGGCGGTTTCCAGGCGTCGGTCATCAACGAGCCGACCCTGGAGGCCACGCCGGTGGCCCCGCGGCTATCGCAATCGCTCATGTTGGGCATCGTCGCGGGGTTGCTGTTCGGCGTACTTCTCGCGGCATTTTCCGAACTCAGCGACCAGAGTTTCCGCTCGCCCGCCGACATTCGCAAGCGGCTCGGAATGCCGCTGATCGGGCACATCCCGCCGATCCGGATGAATGTGCCCGCCGAAGTGGAACTGGCACTCGAGCCAACGCTCGTCGCGGCACTGCGGCCGAAATCATCTGAAGCCGAAGCGTATCGTGGCGTACGCACCGCGATCTTCTTCAACCTGAACGGCTCTGCGCACCAACTGATTCAGGTCACCAGCCCCAACCAGGGCGATGGCAAATCGACGCTCGCGGCCAACTTGGCGATCTCGATCGCGCAGTCAGGCCGGCGGGTGATTCTCGTCGATTGCGACTTGCGTCGTCCGCGAATCGAACGCCTGTTCCAACTGAAAGATGCGGGCGTGGGCCTCGTCTCGGTGATCCTGGGCGAGTGCGAACCGGCGGCGGCGACGCGACCGAGTGGCATCGAGAATCTGTCGATTTTGACGAGCGGCCTGAAGCCCAGCAACCCGGCGGAACTGCTGACCAGCCCGCGCTTCCAAGTGGCGATCGAGAAACTGCGTGCGGATTACGACTTCGTCATTCTCGACACGCCCCCGCTTCTCGCGGTCAGCGATGCCTCGGTGGTCGCCCCGCGTGCCGATGGCGTGATTCTCGTTTTCCGCATGTCTAACAAAGCCCGCCCGACTGCCGAACGTGCCCGCGATATGTTGGCACAACTGGGAGCGAAAGTCATCGGCGTCGTGGTCAACGGCAGCGGCCGCG
>JANXNT010000455.1 GCA_025353985.1 Limnoglobus sp. | reverse complement strand
TTCGCGACCGAAGAAGCCGATGTCGTCGTCGCCACGATCGCCTTCGGGATGGGCATCGATCGCTCGAACGTGCGCTTTGTCATTCATGCGGCGGTACCGAAGTCGATCGAGCATTATCAGCAGGAAACTGGGCGTGCCGGTCGAGATAGTTTGCCAAGTGAGTGCGTGTTGCTGTATTCCGGTGCGGACGTCATGGCACTGCGTTCGATCATTCAGAAATCGGCATCCGAAGCGAATGTCGCACCGGAAATCACCGCCGCGACGCTCGACCAGCTCGATGAAATGTCGCGGTATGCACGCGGGGCGGTTTGTCGGCACAAGGCGATCGTCAACTACTTCGGCCAACGTTACGACCGCGGGAATTGCGGTGCGTGCGACTTGTGCCTCGGCGATACGCAGGAGGTTCCCGACTCAACCGTGATTGCGCAGAAGATCCTTTCGTGCGTCGCACGGGTCAAGGAAAACTACGGCATCAACCACGTGATCGATGTCTTGCGTGGGGCAACCACGGAGTCGGTGCGATCCCGCGGGCACGATAAATTATCCACGTACGGCATCTTGCACGACCCCTCGAAGGCGGATTTGCGCGACTGGATTTACCAGATTATGGGTCAAGACGCACTCGTGCAATCCGAGGGCGATTACCCGATACTCAAGCTGAATGCGGCCTCGTGGGAAGTCCTGCGTGGCACGCGCACAGTGCGGCTCATTTGCCTCGTACGCAAGTCGTCTTCGACACCCGGCACGCACATTCCCGCAGCCGCTCCGGGGGCGCTACCCGATGGGGCCGACCCGCAGTTGTTCGAGTATTTGCGCGTATTGCGTCGCAACGAGGCCGCGCGAATCGGCGTACAACCGTACATGGTTTTCAACGATGCCGTACTCGCGGAATTCGCGCGTGTCCGGCCGAGCACGCCGGAACGAATGCACATGATCTCCGGTGTCGGCGAACAGAAGCTGCGCGAGTTCGGGCAGACGTTTCTCAACGCTATTGTGGAACAATCGCAAAAGCGCGCCCTATCCATTGATGTGCCTGCGCCGAATTCCAAGGTCCGTACCGCACCGGTCGCGTCGGGCAAAATGACCCCGAGAAAGATCGAATCGTTCGTGGCGTTTCGCGCGGGTGCGAGCATCGACGAAGCGGTCGCGCGAACGGGCCTGAGCCGCTCGACAATCTGCGATTTCCTAGCCGATTTTATTCGTATCGAGCGTCCGCCGTCGCCGTTCCGCTGGGTGTCCGAAGCGATCTGCGAGCGCGTAGCGGCCGCCGCCGAGGTTCACGGCAACGACAAGCTGAAGCCAGTGTTTCTGGCACTCAACGAAGAAATCCCGTACGAGCAAATCAGCATCGTGCTCGCGTTTCTCGACAACCGAGGCTGACGATGACGATTGCCGATTTGCGTAAAGACTACATGCAGGGCGGGCTATCCGAGGCGGAGGCGGGCGACGATCCGTTCGCGCTCTTCAAGATTTGGTTCGAGATCGCCGTGAACGCGAACTTGCCCGAGCCGAACGCGATGGCACTCGCCACGTCTACGCTCGACGGCCGGCCATCGGTTCGCTTCGTGTTGTTGAAGGGCACCGACGAGCGTGGCTTCACGTTTTTCAGCAATTACGATAGCCGCAAGGGCAACGAACTCGCCGAGAACCCGTATGCGTCCGTCGCGTTTTTGTGGGATGAACTCGAACGCCAAGTCCGCATCGAAGGCCGCATCGAGCGCGTGAGCGAAGCCGATTCGGACGCGTACTTCCAGGTTCGCCCCATCGGTAGTCGCCTGGGTGCGTGGGCGTCGGCACAAAGTGCGATCATCCCAGATCGCGCCTGGCTCGAAGCCAAGCAAGCCGAACTGATGGCGAAGTACCCCGACGGCGATGTGCCGCGTCCGCCACATTGGGGCGGGTATCGCATCTTGCCAGACACCATCGAGTTCTGGCAAGGCCGCCGTGGCCGCCTCCACGACCGCATTCAATTCACCGCAAACGGCACCGGCAGTTGGAAAAAAGTCCGCCTCTCCCCATGATCGAAACGACCGGTTATCGTTGCGTTTCCGCGTACATCCATGCGACGATTCCCGCCCGTAATGTCCAGCCGATCGTGCGAATCCAGTTGGTTCGCACGAGTCGCTCGATGCGTTTGCGGTCGTAGCCTTTCAACAATTCTCCATGAATCGGCACTTGCAATACCGCCGTCGATAACCAGACGATCAGCAACAGCACGAACGCCAACAGGAACGGGGGCGACGACCATCGCATGGGGTGCATCATCGCCCAATACGCGCCGCTCAGTGCTTCCAGTGCCATCGGCCCGATGACGACCCAGCCCGTGCGCTGTTGGTGTCGTTCGGAAAACCGCACAAAGTTTGCCTGGCCGACTTCCGCCATTAGCGGGTAATGCACCACTTGCACGAACCAGATGATACCGACCATGAGTAGGGTCGATGCGAGGTGTATCAAAATCCATTGCGATTCCGGCATGGCACGACCTGGCTCGAATAGCGGTGCGAAACGTCACCGATCTATCAGTAGTACGCGACCGGCTT
The DNA here is from genome assembly GCA_025353985.1 of Limnoglobus sp. GTDB lineage: Bacteria > Planctomycetota > Planctomycetia > Gemmatales > Gemmataceae > Limnoglobus. The sequence continues at coordinate 784 of JANXNT010000455.1, read as the reverse complement.
TGCCATCGCGTCGGCTTCAGTCGCAACGAACTATTCCAAGTGGAAGCGGTGCAAGATGCGGTGAACGACGGGCGCGAGGATCAGGCCTGCGACGAGAATCAATATCAGGCCGCTGTAGAGGGCGTAGATTCCTGCGAAAAGCTTGCCGTCCCACGTCTTGACTGGCTCAAGTGGCCCCATCCCGGAGAGGATCATCGCGGCATTTGCGAAGGCATCGATCCACTCCATGCTTTCGAGATAGCGATAGCCGAACATGCCGCCGACCAGCGATATGCTAACGAGCAGGAACGACGCCCCGAAGTAACCCGCCATGCGACGGGCGAACGCCCACCGGCTCAATAGCGGTTGCTTGCGAGTTTCGTAGTTCACAAAATGACGTTTCGGCACGACAATCTCCCACGGCGTTATCACTTCACTTCGACGCTTCCAAGGGTCAGCCAACCGAAGGCGTCGGCGTCTTGAGTTTTGTTAGCGAATTTCAGCGGGTGGCCGTTCTTAAGCGAGTTCGGTACCCGGATCGCGAGTTTGTAGATTCCCGCTTTGACGCCGGACAAATCGAGTGTGTCGTCCCAGATTCGTGGCTTATCGCCGGGGAGCAGCCCTGTGAGCTTGCCGGTTCCCGGAACGATTTTCGTCGCCTCGCCGTTGAGCAAAAGCCCGTATTCCGGTTTCCAGTCGTAGTAGAACGGGGCCACCCCACGATTCTCCAGTTCGACTTTCACCGGCAGTTTTCCGTCTGCCAAGTTGCCGATTGTCGCGCCGGGTATGTGGAATTCGTAGCCCA
>JANXNT010000423.1 GCA_025353985.1 Limnoglobus sp. | reverse complement strand
GAGCGCCGCTCCCCCCGCCATCGGTTCCCCATCGACGCGATCAGCCAATGTGTTCGGCTGTATTTTCGCTTCAGCCTGAGTGATCGCGATATGGAGCTCATGATGACTGAACGCGATCTCACCGTTAGCTTCGAAACCGTGCGCCGGTGGTGCGACAAGGTTGGACGCGCATATTCCAAACGACTGCGTCGGTGTCGAGGGCCAGTTGGAGATACCTGGCATCTGGATGAGGAATACCTAAAGACCAACGGTCAATTCCAATACCTGTGGCGTGCCGTTGGTCAAGAAGGGTAGGTCATCGACATTCTGGTGCAGAACCGAAGAGACTTCATTGTGGCCGAGCAATCCCGTCAACTGATCCTCGGCACTCGTCAGCGATCGCGCCAATCCCATATCGAGGAGCTTGATGACGCCATCTTTCGCGAGAATCAAGTTCGCCGGTTTAATGTCGCGGTGAACGATCCCTTTACCGTGTGCATGGTGCAACCCGGCGGCGGCCTGTGCGATGTACGATACCGCCTGCGCGTAGTGCAGTGGCCCCGTCTTCGCCATCAGCGCCTGAAGGTCCGTCCCCTCGACGTACTCCATCGCCAGGAAGTGAACTCCGCCACCCTGGCTCACGTCGTACAGCCCCACGATGTTCGGGTGCGACAACGCCGCAACGGCGCGGGCTTCGCGGTAGAATCGCTCGAGTGCGAGGCGATCTTTCGCCTTTTCGGCGGGCAATACTTTGATCGCCACGCGGCGCTTCAGGCTCATGTGTTCGCCGAGGAACACCACGCCCATGCCGCCTTGGCCGATCGGTTGCAAGATTCGATACGTCCCGAGCGTGAAGCCACGGTGACGCCCCGTAAGCAGTTGTTTCGCCTGAAAGCTCGTCAGCAGTTCCGTGCGGATCAACTCCGTCGCACATTCGCGCGCCTCCGCAGGCAAATCGTCGTCGTTGGGGAAAAGTTCGCGGAACGCTTTTTCCTCGTACAGCCCACTTTTGCGGTACAGCGTGAGAAACTCCGCAGCCGTCCCAGGTGTCGTGACAGTACTCATTCCAGTTCTCGGAGAGGTCAATATGAAAACATTCTCGATAAATACATAGAACCGGATTCGTAAACTGCAAATTGGACTCAGCGAGCCACATTCGCCGCTTTCGTTACAACAACACAAATTACCGAACGCACGCGATGGGAACGATCATGCGCCACCTTCTTGGCCTCGAAGACCTTTCTGCGGCGGACATTACGCGGCTACTCGATTCCGCCGAAGTGTATCACGGCGTCGGTGTCAGCAAACCGAAACGCGACGACCTCAAGGGCAAGCTCGTCGTCACGATGTTTTTTGAAGCGTCGACGCGGACGAAAATCAGCTTCGGGTTGGCCGTGCGGCGGCTCGGTGGCGATGTGCAAGATTTCTCATCGGGCGGGTCGAGCACTTCGAAGGGCGAGACGTTCCTCGATACCGCACGCAATATCGAAGCGATGGGCATCGACGCCGTCGTCGTGCGGCACGGATCATCGGGCGCGCCGCTCGCGCTGACGCGGAGTTTGCAACCGCGAGTGTCGATCATCAACGCGGGCGATGGCGCACACGAACACCCGACACAAGGGTTACTCGATATTTTCACGATTCGCCAAAAGAAGAAAACCGTCGCCGGATTGACCGTGGCTCTCGTCGGCGACATCGCGCACAGTCGCGTCGCACGCAGTAACATTCACGGCCTAACGAAACTTGGTGCGAAGGTGATTGTCTGCGGGCCGCCGACGCTGGTCCCGAATGAAGTGAAGCAGTTCGACGTGGAAGTGGCGCACGATCTCGATGCGATCTTGCATCGCTGCGATGTCGTGAATCTGTTGCGAGTGCAGTTCGAACGCCAGCGCGGCGCGTTCTTCCCATCCGTCGGCGAATACGCGCACCTCTATGGCATGAACGGGAAACGGCTAAAGGCATCGAAGCCCGACGTGCTGATTCTCGCACCGGGGCCGATCAATCGCGGCGTCGAAATCACACCCGATGTCGCCGACGGCCCAAACTCCGCGATCCTCGAACAAGTCGAGAACGGCCTCGCCGTACGCATGGCCGTACTGGCCGAAACTATTTGTTCGCGCGCAGGAACGCGATGAGGTCGGCGAGGTCTTGCTTCGTCAATTGCTGGTCCAGCCCGGCGGGCATGATCGACACGGTTCCCAAGCGAAACTCGTCGATGTCGGCGCGTGGAATGCGTACTTCCTTGTCGGCGGCGAGCACGAGGATGATCTCGTCTGGTGCGTCTTTTTTCAGGATGCCGTTGTGGACGATGCCGTCTTTCGTCGACACTTTGACCGGCTCGTAACTGCGTACGAAACTGGCGCTCGGGTAGACGATCGCTTCGAGCAAATCGCGTTCGGTGCGGATGCTGCCGATCCGCGTCATGTCGGGGCCGATCGCGCCGCCGACGTAGCCGATCTTGTGGCACGTCGCACACGCGGCCTTCGCGCTGTTGAACACGTGATGCCCGCGCCGCACGTCCCCCACCGGTAGTTCTTTCGCCAATATTTCGAGCTTTTCACGCTGCTTCAAAATCTCCGCATCGAGCAATGCGTACAACTTCGCCGCTTCGGTTTTCACCTTCGCGGGATATTTTTCCAGGATCGGTTTGAGTTGCTCGGTACGAATCGATGCCATGACTTTCGGCTCGTGGAGTGCCGCAACCAGCGCGAGGCCAACGGCTTCATCGGTCGATTTCGCGAACGGCAGTAAGAGCTTGCCGAGTTCGAGCGGGGTAGCGGCTGATACGACCGAAGCGACCTTCAGAAATTGCGGCGTCGATAGCGGTACCCGCGACAAAACCTCCGCGGCACTGGCACGATGTTCGTTCTGCAAATTTGCGAGAACGAACGCGAAGTGATCGTCCGAAAGTGGCGCGTTCAAAATCGCGAGTGCGCCGAGTCGCTGGTCGGCGGCGAGTTTCGGATTATCGCCGACGACTTGGAGCGCTTTCGCGAGTGGCTCGGGTAGCGTCTTCATCGGCAATCCGCGAATCGTCGCCAGCGCGGCAGGGCGACTCGCGTCGTTCGCGAGTGAAAGTGCGAGCGTTGCGGGCCATGTTGCGGGTACAGTTTTGACGCCGGAACGGGACATCGCTTTCAGTGCGATCCCGCTCAACGGGTACTCGCCAAGCAGTTCCTGGATCGCTGCATTTTTGGCGAACTGCGCGAGGCGATTCGTCAGTTCCTCGGCTTCGGTAGGCGTCATTTTCGCCGCGATTCGTTCGCGGAAATAGCCGACGAGTTCGCTTCCCCAATCGGTGTGCCGTGCCGCAATCCACCATGCGGTTTCGCGCAAATCGGCATCGGTTGCCGAAAGATGCGGCAACACCTTCGCGGCTTTCAGCTGTTTCGCATCGATCGCTTCGAGTGCCGAAAGCGTGCCGCGTTTGACGTGCGGATGAGCATGTGACAGCCCCATGGCAGTCGCGTCGAAATCGCTGATGGCAATCAGCGCGTGCGTGATCGCGTGATCGAGGTAGCGATCGTTCGTATCGTCAGCAAGTCCTTCGATTAAAGCCGGAATCGCTTTCGCATCTGCGGTTCGTGCGATCGTTTCGATCTCGCGGCGCTTCGCGTGTAGCACATTCGCATGTGCCATTTGTCGCCGTACGGGGATCGCTTTTTGCGAGTGGCTGCCTGTTTTCTTTACGCGATAAATCGCACCGAAGACGTCGTCCTTCACGAGTTGCGAACTCGGGCAACAGAGCTTGTACCAACCGCCCGTGTCGATGACCAACAGCGAGCCATCGGGGGCTTCGACGACGTCGGTCGGGTGGAAGTCGGCGCTGTCGCTGGTCACGAAGTCGCTATCTTTCGTCTCGTAGGTTGCGCCTTTCGGCAGCAGAATGTGACGGCTAATTTTTCGCAAATTGAACTGCGAACAGAAGAGATTATCCTGATATTCCAGGCCGAATTGCGCAGACTCATAGCGGCGGATTCCCGACGGTGCGGCTGGTCCCATGTGCGTCATTACGGGCATCAGGTTCGGCGAAGTCCACGGGTGTTCGTAGATCGGGTCGTGATCTTTCCCCCAGACGCCACCGGGCACGGCATGGATGAGGCCATCGCGTTTGCCATCGGCCGGGTGTTGCAGGAACGTGTTACTCACAATGATCTCGCCGGTCGCGCTGAACGCGATGCCGATGGGGTTGTCCATGCCGCCCGTCATCATCACTTCGAGGGCGCTGCCATCGGGTTTCGCGCGAAACACATGCGCGGCGCGTGTGCTGAATTTTTTGCCGTTGCCGAGCGTGTGCTCTTGCTTCGCGAACGCGCCTTTCGTCCAGTAAATGAACCCATCAGGGCCACGATACGGGCCGTGCAAATCGTTCGCGCAACCGGTGATCGTCTTACCATCGAACCAGATTTTGCGTTCGTCGGCGATGCCATCGCCGTTGGTGTCCGTGAGCTTCCAGATGGACGGTGGGCAGCCGACGTAGATCGAACCATCGAGCCACATCATGCCTTCGGGGAACGGCAATTTATCCGCAAACACGATGGCTTTATCGAACGTGCCATCGCCATCGGTGTCTTCGAGGCGAACGATGCGGTGCAACGGTTTTTGTTGTGCCACTTCTTCGCGAACCAGCGGCCCCGCCACATCGACGACGTACAGCCGGCCCTTATCGTCGAACTCCGCCACCACCGGAAACCGAACGAGCGGCGTGCCCGCCACCTTCGCAATCTCGAACCCCGCCGGCACCTTCAACACCGGTTCCG
>JANXNT010000410.1 GCA_025353985.1 Limnoglobus sp. | reverse complement strand
GCACCGCCACCACCCGCCTTCGGCTTCCAGTATTCGCACGTCCGCGTGCGTTAGACGCGATTTGATGAGAACGCGACCCAGGGGTACGACGAAGCGTCTAACCCTTGGCTAACAGATTCAACCCCGTTGGGGTAAGAACTGGCTATGCTTTTACCCCAACGGGGTTCGATCTTCTAGCCCAGGGTTAGACGTCTTACGTCGTACCCCTGGGCATACCTGCAAATTACGCAACTTCAAAACTCGCGCGTCGGGCTAACAAAACCGCCACGTATTCAACCTTTCTCACTTTCGTTTGATGAGAACGCCGTGAACGACTTGCGGCAGCGGGTGTGCCAGATAAAACGATCTGCGTACCTGCCTGCCCTCGCTTCCCGGAGTTCGCCGATGCCGATTCGCTTTCTGCTCCTTGCATGCCTGCTGAGCACATCCACCGCGTTCGCCGAAGATTGGCCGACGTTCCGCGGGCCGAACCGCGACGGAATCTCCAAAGAGACGGGTTTACTGAAAACGTGGCCGAAGGATGGCCCCGCGAAAGTCTGGACGGCCAAAGGCCTCGGCTTGGGCTTCGGTACGCCGACGATCGCCAAAGGCACGATCTTCGGCATGGGCACCCGCAACGACAAAGACGGCATCTGGGCATTGAAAGAAGCCGACGGCAGCGAACTCTGGTTCACGCCATTCGACGAACCGCGCAAAACCAATCAGAACAACGGCCCGAGCGCCAGCCCTACCTACGACGATGGCAAAGTCTTCGCCGTTAGCAGTAACGGCAAGCTCGTTTGCCTCGACGCGGTCAAGGGCGAGAAACTCTGGCAACGCGATTACCTCGCCGACTTCGGTGGCAAAGTGCCATCGTGGGGATTTACAGACTCGGCACTGATCGACGGCGATAAGCTCATCTGCGTACCGGGTGGAAGCAAAGCCGCGGTTGTGGCTTTGGACAAGAAGACGGGCAAAGACATCTGGAAAAGCGCAATCCCCGGTGGTGGCAACGATGGCGGCGGCTACTGCTCAGCGGAGAAAGTGACCTTGGCGGGCCGTCCGATGTACGTCGTGCTAATGGGCAAAGCCGCGGGTGTTGTTGGCGTCAATCCCCAAGACGGAAAGCTCCTCTGGAGTTACAAAGGCAAAGCCGCTGGTGGTGGCGTCGCACAGATCCCGACCCCGATCATCAGCAACGATCACGTTTGGGTTTCGTGTGCATACGACGGCGGGGCGGCTCTGCTACAGATCACTTCGGAAGGCACGGAAAAGTTCGCAGTGAAGGAACTGAAAGCCTACAACAAGGCCGCGTTGAACAACCACCACGGCGGCATGGTGCAAGTCGGCGACTTCGCGTATTTCGGCCACGACCAGAACAACGGCAAGCCCGTATGCGTCGACCTCATTAACGGCGATATCAAATGGGGTCCAGAGAAGAACCCCGCCACGTCGAAGGATACCGACAAAAGCTCCGCCGCCGTGCTCTCCGCGGATGGCCTGCTGTACTTCCGCTACGACAACGGCACGATGGTGCTCATCGAGCCATCGCCCGTAAGCCTGAAAGTTGTGTCGTCGTTCAAAGAGACCGAACGCAGCGGTAAAGCGAGTTGGCCGCACCCCGTGATCGTGAGTGGCAAGCTCTACCTCCGCGATCAGGACAAGCTCACGTGCTACGATGTCAAAGCGAAGTAATTGCGGTACAATTCGCACACGTTCGTTCCGCGCGTAAAGAGGAGTGACCGATGTCCACAAAAGTGCAGACCTTGCTCGAAGCCGCGTTGGAATTATCTGAGATCGAACGCGAAGAACTCGCCGAGCGAATCTACGATTCGCTCGGCGACCCAGAAACCGAAGTCGAAGATGACGCCTGGTCCGACGAACTGAAACGCCGTGTCGACAACGCGAAGAGCGGGAAATCCGTGGGCATTCCGTGGGAGGAAGCGATGAATCGCATCATGGAAGACGAAAATGACTCTTCGAATTGAATTCGATGATGACGCAATCCGCGAAATTCGCCGAGTCCGACTTCGGTACAAACGAATTCGCGATTCTTTAGCGAACCGCTTCATGAGTGCTTTGGGCATAGCGTCGGATAGTGCAATAGCCGCACCGCGATCTTGCTCTCCGCGCCTCCACGGTACGCGGATCATTTCTGTCCGTAAATTTCCTTACTGGGTCGTCTTTCTCGATGAGCCACTTCGGATTTTCATTCTTGCCGTGATGCACTCGCATCGTCGTCCGGGCTATTGGCGACGTCGCTTGCCGAAACCGTAAATTGCTCAGTATTGGAATTGGACTCAACAAAACTTGCATTCGTTACAGGAATCCGACTCATGATCCGCCGACTTGCACTTGCGACTTGCTTATTCGCGACTTCGCTCGCCTCTGCCGCCGAGTTCGATTGGCCTGGCTGGCGCGGGCCGGATCGTACGGGCGTCTCGAAAGAGAAGGGCTTACTGAAGTCGTGGCCCAAAGATGGCCCCACGAAAACGTGGACGGTGAAGGGTTGCGGCAAGGGCTACTCGTCGGTGGCGGTGTCCGGTGGGTTCATTTACGGCACCGGCAGTAAAGGCGGCAAGAACGTCGCATGGGCGTTGAAGGAAGCCGACGGCAGCCCCGTTTGGGAGACGCCGTACGCCAGCGAAGGCTCCGACCCGAACGCCACGGTCGTCATCGCGGCGGACAAAGCCTACGTGATGACGGTCGGCGGCGAACTCGCTTGTCTCAACGCCAAAGATGGCAAACTCATCTGGAAGAAGAGCTTCACCAAAGATCTCAAAGGCAAGATGATGTCCGGCTGGGGCTACAGTGAAACCCCACTGATCGACGGCGACAAACTCATCTGCACGCCAGGCGGGGACAAGGCCGCCGTCGTTGCGTTGAACAAAGACACCGGCGCGGAAATCTGGCGTTCCGAAGTGAAAGACACCGGCGGCGCGGGCTACGCTTCGCCCGTGAAAACCAAAGTCGGCGACGTGCCGATGTACATCACGCTACTCGGCAAAACCGGCGGCGTTGTGGCCGTACACGCCGACACGGGCAAGTTGCTTTGGCAGTACACCAAAATCTCCAACGGCACCGCGAACATCCCGACGATCGTCTGCCGCGACGACCTCGTTTGGTGTTCCACCGGCTACGGCGATGGCGGTTCGGCACTGTTGAAAATTAATATCGAAGGTAGCGATTCGGTCACTGTCACGGAACTCAAACGCTATCAAAGTGGCGAACTCCAAAACCACCACGGCGGGATGATCCTCGTCGGCGATTACATCTACTTCGGCAACGCCCACAATAGCGGCCACCCGGCGTGCGTCGAACTCAAAACCGGCGAAATCAAGTACAAATACACGAAATCGGTCGCCGGTGGCAATGGCTCCGCCGCCGTCGTTTACGCCGATGGTATGTTGTACTACCGCTACGAAAACGGCATCATCGCACTCGTTGAAGCCAACCCAGAAGGGGCCAAAGTCGCAGGCTCGTTCAAAATCCCCGAACCGAGCGGCAGCGCCAGCTGGCAACACCCCGTCATCGCCAACGGCAAACTCTACCTCCGCGACCAAGACAAACTGCACTGTTTTGAAGTGAAGGGAAACGCAAAGTAATGGCGAACGATACGTTTACAATCGCGCTCGTTCAGATGAAGTGTGCCACCGATGCGCCGACAAACCGTGAGCGGGCGGTGGCGGCGATTCGTGAGGCGGCGAAGCAGGGCGCGCAGATCGTTTGTTTGCCGGAGTTATTCACGGGGCCGTACTTCTGCCAGAAGGAAGATGCGGCACTGTTCGACCTCGCCGAACCGATCCCGGGTCCATCGACCGATTGCCTGGCGGCGGCGGCGAAAGCGAATGGCGTGGTCGTCATCGGCTCGCTCTTCGAGCGGCGAATGGCGGGCGTTTACCACAACACCGCAACCGTCCACGATGCCGACGGAAGTTTCCTCGGTATCTACCGCAAGATGCATATCCCCGACGATCCGCTATTCCTCGAAAAATTCTACTTCACTCCCGGCGACACGGGCTGGAAGGTCTTCGATACCAAGTACGCGAAGGTCGGCACGCTCGTCTGCTGGGATCAGTGGTACCCCGAAGCCGCACGGCTGACGGCACTCCAAGGGGCGGAAGTCATCTTTTACCCGACGGCAATCGGCTGGCACCCAAAAGAGAAAGCCGAGTACGGCGAAGCCCAGCACTCCGCGTGGGAAACCTCGATGCGCGGGCACGCCATCGCGAATGGCATTTACGTCGGTGCGGTCAATCGCATCGGGCACGAATATCTCGTCGGCGATGGCCTCGAGTTCTGGGGGCAGTCGTTCGTCAGCGATCCGTTTGGGCGAATGCTCAAGCGTGCGACGGTGGACAAGGAAGAGATCGTGCTGGTGAAATGCGACCGGAAAGTCATGGAAGACGTCCGCCGAAACTGGCCGTTCTTCCGCGACCGACGCATCGACTTTTACGGCAACATCACCCAGCGCGTCGTGGACAATTCGATCTGACCAGCGCAACGAATTTCACTTTCAGCACGTTTGAGTTGAAATGTTGCCTGTCTTTCCATCGAATGACGATATGGTGTCAGGCGTGAGAACCTGGCACCGCTAACCCGAACCGATCTCACACGCAGGTTTATGCATGTCCACACCGACTACCCCACCCGTTGCCGTTGCGACGCCACCCGCCATTCCGGCCAAGACCGGACCGCGGGAAATTAAGCTAATCAGCCACTCGCCACTCTTCTACTGGTGGCCCGTTTGGGTGTTCGGCTTCGGCATGGCGATCTGGACGTACATGGAAAACCACCGCTTCATGGCCGTGCCAGCGGATTCGGCGATCATGACGCAAAAAGTGCCAGAAGGCTCGCCGGCCCGCTATTCGTTCAGCACGAAGAAAGAACTGACGAAGCCACTCAAGGAATCGGTGCGGTTATCCGATGCCGAAGTCGCCGATGCCTTCCCCGTTCGCGTGTCGCAACACGCCTGGCTCGGCACGCTGTACGCCTTCGTGCTGGTGCTAACGGTGTTCATCACGAACGTGCCGCTACGCGGATTGCTGTCGTTTATGGTGATTATTCTGTTGGTCGTGGTCGCCCTGTTCGTCACGGTCTTCAACGGCTGGGATGATGTCTACGAGAAGCTGGCGAACCTGCGAATTTACATCAACATGGCCGGTTACTTGCTGATTTCCACGGCGGTGTTTACCATCTGGGCCGTCGCGACGTTCTTCTTCGATCGCCGCACGTACATCTTGTTCAGCCCTGGCCAGATCAAAGTTTGCGAGCATATCGGCGCATCGGTCCGGACCTTCGATGCATCGGGTGTCTCGTTCGAAAAGCAACGCGACGACCTGTTCCGCCACTACATCCTCGGCTTCGGTTCGGGTGACTTGATCGTGCGAACTTCGGGTGCCGAGCGCAGCGAGATTCGCTTGCAGAACGTCCTCGGAATCGGCTGGAAACTGAAGCCGGTCGAAGACCTGCTCCGCGAGAAGATCACGACTTCCAACTAACTTTGAGGGGTCGGGAAACCGGGTTTCCCGACCCCTCATTCGTTGTTTTTGGCCTCTCATAATCGACGTTAGTCACGATTATCCCAGAACACAAACCAGTTTTTCGGGTGTTTTTCATCTAGAAAATGCCATTTTTGATCGCAAATTGCTGATATCCGGAAACTGGCGGCGTTACTTTTGCTCGAAAGTCGCGTTCAGTTCGAGCATGAGTCGATGGACGTCGGTTCCCAACGACTGCGGCCAGCGGTCTGAAGGATTGTGCAATTTGCCTGAGTGCAACATCGCCGTTTGCGTTTCCGGCCAACAGATGCTGAACGCCGTTGAGTTGCCTCCCCATCGCGTTCCGAATAACGATTTTAAAAATCCATTTTTGTTATCTAACAATTCTTGACGACGTTCCTCGATCCAATCCTCGGGGTTCTCGAAGTGCAATATCAACCAAATCTCAAAGCATGGGTTGCTCAACGCGATTTTGCAACCCGCTTGATCGGCTTGGGTAAAGACATCCGTCAGCATGGCGATCTTAAGCGATTGTGGGTCGCGGTCGATCACCATCCAAAACTGATCGCCGTCTTTTGTCCCAATCGTTTTCTTTCGCTCAAGCAAATAATTCAAAACGTGCCGTGCGGAACTGTCACCAACAGAGGATGCGGGGCGTTCGAGGATTTCGATCTTCAAACGTGGACTGTGGATCAAATCGCGCACACCCTGGAAGTAATCGATTTCCGTTCGTGCGCCTTCACATGCGATCACGAACAAGGAGGCATCGCGATACGGTTTCGGCCGTGTAAACTCAGAGGGCTTTCTGGGCATGGCCATGACCCTCGCTGAGAACCCCGGTGAGTATCGGCACGCCGCCGAACCTTCCATTCAAATAGTCGCGAAGTAAGTCAGGCGACTGCGTGGCCTCGGCAGCACCCTTGTATTCGTCGAGCGACAACAACCGCGACGACTGATCGCGTTGTTTCTCGACGAACAGCACCTCGTCCGGTCGCAACATCATCCGGCCAAGCAGCGTCGCATCGTGTGTCGTCACGAGCAACTGATTCTGATTGCTAACGCTTTCTTCAAGGAACATCCGCAACAAGGCGAACGACATATCCGGATGCAGGCTGCGATCGAATTCATCGATCGCGGTGAAAGTAGATCCCAATACCGAACGTACAGACTCTCGGGCTGCATCTATGATGATATGACCAATATCAATTAGCCTCTTTGTGCCGTCTGACTGATCCGAGTACTCCAATGGTTCAGTATGTCCCGAATGTCGAAATGTAAATTCTAAGAGTTCAGGCTTTTCAGCTGTAAGACTGGTTACAAGCTTGGGTGGTTCAATCTCATTTGCCTCAAAAAACCAACCGTTGTCTATGTAGCGTTCGTTGCCTTCGCCCACTATGCTAGTTGCCGAAAGTGTATGATTCGGGGATAACTTCCTTTTTGAATGAGCGATTGTGCCAACTGAAACTTCTTCGATTCCAGCATCGAAACCTACAATTATACGATTGATATCCTCAATCGACTTGGTGTTAATCACTTTTATGATTTTAAAGTTTGATGGATATGGTATCAGGCAAATGGTTACCATCTTAAAAATTAGGTTCAATAGTGTTTTTTGCACTGCAATTTTGTGTACGCCACGCTCGCTGTACTCCGTCAAAAACAATCGATTCTTCGGCGTACCTTTCGCGGTGAAATCCAGAAATTGCACAGCCTCGCCGACTTCACCGAAGTCGCCAAGTCGGATTCCTTTTTCATCGCGCTCGAACCATGGCACTTCGGGGTCGGTGCCGATCTCGAATAGCCACTCTTCCACGATGGCCGTGGCGTCGAACGCGAAGCCGTACGAGTAGAATTTGTCCTGCACCTTCAATTCGAACTCGAAGCGGGTCGGCTTCGTGCGCGATTCTGCATCGAGTTTGAAAGGAGTGTAAACCAGTGGCTCGTCGATTCGTGGCGAGTGGCGGATCATTTCGGTTGCGGTTCGGAGCGCATGGACGAGGTTCGATTTTCCCGACGCATTCGCGCCAAACACGACGGCGAGGCGCAGCAAATCGACGCCCCCGGGTCCGGCTCCTTTAATCAGGTGGTCCGTGTGCGAATCGTGATCGCCCGCGATCATCGATAGCGTCACCCGGTCGCGAAACGACCGATGGTTTTCCACAGAAAATCGAATCAGCACGATTGTCGCCTCCTGTTTAGCGGCCATTCCCCCAGAAGATCCTGTTCAGTTCGGTACGCGACTCCGCAGGCTCTCCAGCACTTGGGCGGCCAGGATGCCGACGACCCGACCGGCGCGAACATCCGCCATGCGCTGCTCGACGAGGGCTAGCCACTCGTCGTCAGACCCATCCTCTTGCGAATCCAAGGTCCGCAGTAAGTGATGCGCTAACTCGGCTCGCTCGGGGAGCGGAAGACCAGAGGCTGTGGTTTTTAACTCTTCCAATGACGCGATCATGGCGACCTCCGGATTGTGCGACTCCTTGTCATCATATCGTCGGCGACACCTCGCGTGCTTCGCTTACTTCTTCGCCAGCACCGCAATCGATCCGTTCTCGGCGATGTAGACGAGGTTGCCGGTGTTTTTGTCTTCGAAGACTTCGATGCCGAATTTCGTCGTCGTTTTGTCGAAGTTCGCTTCGCCGCTCTTTCGCACTTTGTACATCGTGGCGTGGCTCCAGCGTACGCCTTGGTCGGTCTTCATACTTGCGGGTAGTGGGGCGGTGGCGATCGAGCCGGTCTCGGAGATGTACACCATCGCGCCGCTGTTCGGATCCGAAAATGCTTCGAGTGCGTACGTCTTGGTGGTTTCGGTGAAGTCGCCTTCGTCGGCTTTTCGCACTTGTAGCTTCAGGCCGTAGAGCGCCTTGGGTGCCTTCACTGTGGTCGGTATCGCTGCGGGTGCGGCGGCCGTGGCGATCGAGCCGGTTTCACTGACGTAGACCAGCCCGCCGCTGTTGCCTTCCTTGTACACTTCCAGCCCGATCTTCTTCGCGACTTTGAAATCGACCTCGCTACTCCCGCGTACTTTCAGTGTCAGTGCGTGGTGCCAGACCGGTTCTTTGTCGGTTTCGAGCTTGGCAGGGGCATCCATCAGAGCGATCGTTTTCAGATCGGAAATAAAGATCAGCTTACTCGTGCTGATGTCGCGGAAAATCTCGACGGAGATCTTCTTCGTCTCGGGGGTGAAGGTTTCCTCGCCGCTCTTGCGGGCACGGAAGTTGTGTGCGAATAGCCACTCGGACTTTTTCACATCGCCGGGTGCCGCGAACGCAGCGACCGCAATACTGCCGGTTTCGGACAGCGCGACGATGGCGTTGCCCGTCGTGTCGTGGAAGAACTCGATGCCGACTTTCTGCGTGGTGGGCGTGAAGTTCTCTTCGCCGGCTTTGCGGACTTTCAGATCGTGGCCGTGGAGGTGTTTCAGTTTCGGCGGCGGGGTTTGGGCGAACGCCGTACCACCGAGTACGGACAGAGCGACAACGAGACGGAATGCGAACCGCGTCATGGGAAAGTGACCTCAATAATTGGGGACGTTGCGCAAGTGATGACGGACGGAGCCTGCCCCGTTGCCGCACTTCCCCCAATCCTAGTTCAGATGCGGCGAAATTGAACTGTTCTGGAAAAATAATGGAAATATCTGGCGGAACAGGCGGAAAAATCGCTTGACCTCCACGTGAGGCGTAGCTATCAGGCTGCGGCATTCACACACTTTCACTCCGAACGCGAGATTCAATCGCACGTACGGACTGAACAGGGCTACGCACCGGTTGGTACGGGCTGCTTTCGCATCATGCGGGGTCGGGGGACACCGTCGATGTTTGGAAGCATGTGCTGAGCACACGCACTCGGTCTTCCAATGGAGGGGTAGGGGACCATGACATTCCAGGCGAAAAAATGGGGTTGGAAGGGCATGGCGGCCCGCCTGTTACTGGTACCGGTTTTAGCCGGTACGACCGCAGGTGTCGTCGCGGCTCAGGGGTACGATCGGCCAGCCGAACGGGCGACCAGCCCGGTTAGCAGCGTCGAAAAATCGCGGGCGCTGATCGCGCAAGCGAAACAGGCACTCGCGAACGGCGATGCGGCCGCCGCAGAAACCTACGCCAAACAAGCGCAGGATCTGAAGGCCACGCTCGCATATTCCGAAACGCGGCCCGAGACACTGCTCGCCGAGATCGCCAAAAAGAAAATGGCGAACGGTGTTGCGAAGGTCGCCACCAGTACCGATCCGAAGGAGCTCATGAAGCTCGGTCGGCAATCGCTGGCGAGCGGCCAACTCGATCAGGCGCAAGACTTCGCCTATCAAGCCGACCGTGCCAGTAGCAGCAAGGGCCAGCGTTGGGGTCTGTTCGAAGACACGCCCGCCTCGCTGATGAAAGACGTCCAAGAATCGCGGGCGAAAGCCGACCGCGTGCAATCCGAAACGCTATTCAAGAAGTCGAAAACGCTGTTCGCGATGCCCGTTCGCAACGATGCCGAGCGGATGCAGAATCTCGAGCAAGCCCTGAATACGGCCCACCAGGCGAAGAACCTGCACGGCGCGTACAGCATGTGGGACTTCAGCGAGAAGCCCGACAAGCTGATCGGCGAAATTGAAACGGCAAAGGCAACGCTTCGCAAGAAGATGCCTGCGACCACCGAAACTGCCAAGAACAGCACGACCAAGCCACTGGGCATCTTGCCCGTGGCCAGTTCGACATTCTCCGGTGAGAAGAACGTGCGTCCGGCACTGGCCGCGATGCCCGCACCGACTCTGCCGTCGTTCACCCCGATGCCAACACCGATGGTGGCAGAACTGGTGAACCCCGCGAAGGCGGAAGTCGCCCGCCTCGTCGCTGAAGGCCGTGCGTTGCTCGCCAAGAACATGGTGGTGGAAGCGCGAGTCAAGGCCGAC
This sequence comes from Limnoglobus sp., assembly GCA_025353985.1. Lineage (GTDB taxonomy): Bacteria > Planctomycetota > Planctomycetia > Gemmatales > Gemmataceae > Limnoglobus. The sequence goes on along the minus strand of JANXNT010000410.1, from coordinate 1,117 downwards.
GCGGCCCGCAAGTTGGCCGAAGACAATCGCCTCGCGAACGCCTTCGGACCCGGCGAAGATTCGCCCGAGCAACTCTTTCAGTCGGCACAGGCTTCCGGCCGCGACATGATCGAGAGCCTCGTCAAAGACGCCGACAAGCAGATCGCTGCGAAACAAACCGGTAACGCGCAAGCCGCACTCGACACCGCACGCCAACTTTCGGGTGGCCTCGGTTTATATTCGAAGTCGATCGACGATCGCCTCGCGAAGATCAGCCCAATTGCGGTGCCTGCGGGTCTCGGTGTCGTCGGTAATTTGCCAACGCCGAACGGCGAGACACTTGTTCTCGTCGATAGCGTCAAGCTGCCGATGGCGGTTGCGGAACTGCCCGGTACGGCCCGTGTGACGGGCAACACGCTGTTAGCCCAAGCCGAAGCCGAGCTGAAACGCGGCAACTTCGACATGGCCAAGACGATGGCCATCGAAGCGCACAACAGCGACCCGACGGCGAAGGCGAACGCGCAAGCGATGCTTCGAACGATCGACGTCGAAGCGACGAATGCGAAGCAGAAAATGGCGACGGTGGCATTCGCAAACGCGGTGCAAGCCCACGGCCAGAAGGACTACGTTCAAGCCCTCCGGTTGTTCGGTGCGATCGATCCCGCACTGATGACTGCCGAGCAGAAGGCCAAAGCCGCCGACTTGATGACTGACTGCCTCGCGAAGACCGATTCACCGGCGGGCGCGAATGCGATTCAGCAAGTTGCTGCTACCGATAAGCCGGTCAGCACGTTGGCCAGCGAACAAAACGCGATGAACGAAGTCGCGTTCCAGAAACTGCGCCAAGACGGCCTCGACACGATGAACGCCGCCAGTGCCGCGTGGGGTCGTGGCGAAACCGATGCGGCAATCAAGATTCTCGAGGAGTACTCCGCCAAGATCCGGACTTCCGGCCAGACGGCTCAGCGACAAGCGAACCTGCTTCGTGGCGTCGAAACCCGCCTCGAAGGGTACGGCAAGCTCAAGCACAACATCGACGTCATCAAGCGTGAAACCGACGAAAAGGGTTTAGTTCGCAAGACGATGTTGACCGCGAATGTGGCCGAAGCGCAGAAGCAAGACGAGATCAAGAAGAAAG
>JANXNT010000381.1 GCA_025353985.1 Limnoglobus sp. | reverse complement strand
AAACGGTCGATTCCTGTTCACCACAGACAATAAGCCGTTCTTTTGGCTCGCCGATACGGCATGGGAGATTTTCCATCGCCTGAACCGCGAAGACGTCGATCGCTACCTCGATAAACGAGCGAAGCAAGGCTTCACCGTTATTCAGGCGGTTGCGATTGCGGAGTTCGATGGCCACAACGTGCCGAATATCTACGGCCACCTACCATTCACCGACCTCGACCCGACGAAACCGGCCATCAAGGACGGCCCCGCAAACGACTATTGGGACCACGTGGACACCGTCGTCGATGCGGCCAATGCACGCGGTATCACCGTCGCCTTCCTGCCGACTTGGGGCCGCTATTGGCACGACAAATCGAAAGACGGTAAGCCGCCGATCTTCAACAAAGACAATGCCGAGGTTTACGGCAACTGGCTCGGCAAACGCTACAAGAACAAGGGCATTGTCTGGGTTCTCGGCGGTGATCGTTCGGTCGATTCCGATGCACAAAAAGAGACGATCCGTGCCATGGCGCAGGGCCTGATATCCGGTGACGGGACGCACATTATCACATTTCATCCGAACGGCGGGATGGGATCGTCGAAGTGGTTTCACGACGATGCGTGGCTGAGCTTCAATATGCGGCAGAACGGCCATGTGGCGGAGTTTACGGGACGCTACGACCAAACGAAAATCGACTACGACCGCACGCCGACCAAGCCGGTGATCGATGGCGAGCCGATCTACGAAGGCCACCCCGTTTCGTTCAACGCGAAAGGACTCGGTCACTCGACCGCGGCCGATGTCCGCAGGCCGCTTTACTGGAACTTGTTCAGCGGGGCGTGCGGCCACACCTACGGGCACCACAGTATTTGGCCGTTCTGGAAGCCGGGCGTTGCCGAGATCAATGCCCCGCTAATGCCTTGGACGGAAGCGATTGACGAGCCGGGTGCGAACCAAATGATCCACGGGCGACGGCTCATCGAATCGCGACCGTTTCTGACGCGAATCCCAGACGATTCGATCATTGTCACCGACCGCGTTGCGACTTCGGTACCCGGTGCCGGTACGCGGCGGTTCGTGGCCACCCGCGATAGCGATGGCACCTTTGCGATGGTTTACGTGCCAATCGGGCGAGCGTTCAAAGTCAAAATGACGGCCATTAGGGGGAAGCTGGTAACGGCGAGTTGGTACGACCCACGTACCGGAATCGCAACGCGAATCGGCGAATATCCCAACGATGGCGAACGCGAATTCCTCTCGCCGAACCAAGGCGAACTGACCGATTGGGTACTCGTCCTCGACGACGCAGCGAAGAGCTACCCGCCTCCGGGCCAGATGAAATAATCGGTTTTTCGACTCTCTTAATCGACGTAAGTCCGAATTGCGAACACTCCAA
>JANXNT010000369.1 GCA_025353985.1 Limnoglobus sp. | reverse complement strand
CTCAACCGGTTATTGCACCCCGAAGGCTTCGCGTTCGAGAATGTCTCCGCCGTCGTCATGGATGAATTCCACAGTTTCGCCGACCCCGAACGCGGCATCGTCTGGGAACTCTCACTGTCGTTGTTGCCGAAACACGTGCGGTTATTGCTGCTGTCGGCCACCGTTGGCAACGCGGTCGAATTCCTCAACTGGCTCGATCGCTGTCACGGTCGCAAGCTCGAACTCGCCGAGGGCCGCGAGCGGAAAATCCCACTGACGTATCACTGGGTGGGCGATCAATATTTGAACGACATGCTCGTCGATATGGCGAAGGGCGACGAAGCGACGCGCAAGACGCCCGCGCTCGTATTCGCGTTCAACCGCGATGAATGCTGGTCGATTGCCGAGCAACTCAAGGGCCTCGATTTACTCACTTCGACGCAGAAAACCGCACTAAACAAGGAAGTCGATTTGCTCGAATGGCACCAAGGCGTTGGGCCGAAGCTGAAACAAATGTTGCGGCGTGGCGTCGGCGTGCACCATGCGGGGCTGTTGCCGAAGTATCGCCGCGTCGTCGAAAGTCTCTTCGAAAAGAAGCTGCTCAGCGTCGCGTTGTGTACTGAAACGCTTGCCGCGGGGATCAACCTACCGGCACGATCCGTGGTGCTGACTTCGCTCGTGAAAGGGCCGTTCGGCAAGGAAAAAATCATCGACCCGAGTAGCGCGCACCAGATTTTCGGCCGAGCCGGGCGACCGCAGTTCGACACCGAGGGGCACGTCTATGTCGCCCCGCACGAAGACGATGTGCGGATTTTGAAGTGGAAGAAGCAGTTCGACCTGATCCCCGAGACGACCAAAGATCCGGCGATGATGAAGAAGCGGAAAGAGATGCTTCGCAAGAAGCCGACGCGAAACAACAACAAGCGATACTGGAACGAAGCCGACTTCGAGAAGCTGAAATCTTCGCCGCCCGCACGCCTCTACAGCAAGGGGCCGCTGCCGTGGCGACTGCTTGCGTACCTGCTGAAAATATCGCCAGATATCGACAAAATTCGCACCGTCATCCGCAAGCGATTGCTCGATCAGCCACGGATCGAAGCGGGGATGAAGCAGTTGAACCGGATGCTATTAGCCCTACACCACAAGGGTTACGTGAAGCTCGAGCCGACGCCACCCGAACCCGAAGTGAAGGCGGACAATACGCCATCCGTCGCACCCGTCGCACCCGAACCGTACGAGCCACTGCTGGCGGTGCCGACCGAGTCGATGGACAAATTGCTCGTCTTCCGTGCGTGCCATCCTCTGTACGGCGCGTACCTCATCGACCACCTCGGGAATGCCAGCCGCGAGGAGCGGATTCAAGCATTCGAGTCGGTACTCGAACTGCCGCGACCGTTGCTAAAATTCGCGCGCGTACCGCACCAACTGACGCCCGGCCCACACGCCACCGAGACGCTCGACCCGGAATTGATCGCACGCGGATTGATGATCGCGAAAGTGCCGCCCGCCGAGGGTGAAGAGAACACCGACGACGACTACTTGCCGTGGGACGAACGCCCACCCGTGTTCGCCGAGAAGCTGCGTTTATTGTTCGACGCGACGCACCCGGACATCACCGATGTGATTACGCAACCCGTCTGGGCTACCGCCGAGGTGCTCGAATTCAACGGAAATTTCAACACGTACATCACGTCGAAAGACCTGACGAAACAGGAAGGCATCATCTTCCGGCACCTGCTGCGGTTCATCTTGTTGCTCGAAGAATTCCAGCAACTGACACCCGCCGGCGTCGATCCGGTCGCATGGCAAACCGAACTGAAAACGATCGCAGAAATCCTGACGGAAACCTGCCGCACCGTCGACCCGACGAGCACCGAGGAAACGATCAAAAAAGCCCACGCCATCGCCGACGTAATCGCAGGCGAAGAGAACGCCAAAGCCGCCACCGTCAGCGAACTCGAACCCGTCACCAACGCCGACGACACCTCCGACTTCGGTGTCGGAATTCTGGATTGAGGTTAGCTATTCGGTCAATGCCTCTGCTGCCTCACGCCATCGCGAATTTGCGTCATTCTCCAGAATGCGGTTGGCGAAATTGGTCAATCGTGATGAAATAGCGTTATGAAACTCCTGTCTGCCGTATTGCCGCGGGTGCAACGTCTGATTCCTTCGTCCGAACGCGGCATGGCGCTCGTGGTCGTCGGGTTCCTGATCGGCCTCGAAATTGTTGGCCGCATGGCGAGTACCGAGTGGCAAGATGCGCTCGCGGGGGCGGCACTCGTTCTCGGCATCTTGTGCGTGCTGGCGTGGCACCGCACGCAGCCGATCGCGTGGGTGCAGTGGGTCGGCACGTTCCTCGCCGTTCGTGCGAATCGCTTCGATCAGCTAAAGTACGACGTCGGTATCGACTTCCGCGGCACGCCGCCGATGCCACAACGCATACCCCGACTCGCATTCCTTGCGTTCGCCGTACTCGTCGTCTGGGGCGCACTGGCTGCGCTCGCTTGGTGGGCGTTCCCGAACGGCTGGCGCGAACTCGAAATGCGGACGTCGTACGTCCTTTACCTCATCGTGCTCATGAGCCTCTGGACGGCACTCGCCGCGTGCATTGCGGCGGGTATCTACCTGCCCGTATCGATCTTCGATCAGAAAATGCGCCTCGCCGCCGGGGAGCGCGATCCGCGCGGCGCGGACGGTGTCGTGCTGCTCGGCTACCTAATTCTCGCCACGCTCGTCACCTGGATTACCCCGCCGATTTACGGCCTTTCGCTATGCGTGTTGGTGGCCTGTCTCGCGCTCGTTGCGGGTCGTGTCAACCGTGGCGACGATGCCGTCGTGCTGTGGCGTTCGGGTGTGGGCAAACCGATCTTCGGCGTGCCGATCTGGCGAATCATCACGCTCGGCGTCACCTTCGTTGGACTCGTCATTTGCGATCTCATCCTCACCGCGTGTGGCGGGCGATTGCTGAATGCCCCGGCACTCGATGCGGCCATGCCCGTGACGGGCTTCCTCGGGGCGTTGTCCGCGTGGCTGGTCCCTGGCATCCTCGTTTTGGCTGTATATCAGGTGATTCTGTTTCGCCGTACCGACCCGACACGCCGGTTGCCGCTGACGGTCAACGTCGAAGGCTCCGCACTACCGGCGGATTTGAAGTTGGCAAAATCGCGACTCAAACGCTGGGGGTTCCTCACGCGAAAAACACCTGCGGACACGGAGAGTGTTTCGATCCGGCTCGTGCCTACGGAGCAATCGCAGGCACGCGACTTCGACCCGCGTTGGCCGTTGAAAGTGAGCCTGCAAGACCTCGATGGCCCCGCAGCAAGCGTCACGGGTACGCTCGATATGACGCTCCGCGAACGGCTGGCGCGCCGTGGCGATATTCGCTTGCGACGGCGGTTCATTCGCGGTGTCACGAAGCTGATCAAACAAGCGACGATTATGGTGAAGGAACATCAGCGGAACGACAAGCGGCCGAGCGGCGGCCCCGATGGCGGCGGGTTCTGGATCGCCCCGCACTGGTGGTTCATCGAAACTCTATTGTGGGAAGACCCGACCACCGGCAAAAACTCCGACGGTGCAGAGGCACTTCGTCCAATCGGCCCGCCGTATCACCGGTTGTTTGGTGCCCGCGTTCGCCAGCATATGCACCAAGTGTTACGCACCTTGCACATCGACCTGATCTATCTCGAACAAGGCGTCGGACACAAACGCCTCGAGCAAGTCTTGCGATCGGTGCTCGAACTTTACGATGTCCATGGCGGGCGCAAACGTGCGGAGGAGCACCACTTCCACGGCGTGCCAAAAGTCCGCGTGATGATCCACGATTACTCGCCCGGCAACCAGTTCGAATCGGACACGTACCCCGAGCCAAAGTTCGACGACGTGAGCCGCTTCCGCGTCCTGCACATCTTCCGCGATCGCGGCGAAAGCGAAGAAACCGTCGATGCGCCATTCGATTATTCGTGGGAACCGATGCCACTCTCGCTGAGTTAAGAACGCGGAATCTCGATGAGTGCAGGCAACGCCGTGAAGGATTTCCACATTGGCGTTTCCCTTTACCGATTGTTTGTTGAACTTCACGCGATCGGAAATGACACATCAACTGTCTCATAAACCATTCTTGCTAGCCCGACGCGCTAGCGTGCTAATTTTGAAGTTGCGCTAAATTGTCGCTTCTCTTGGTTTGCAGTCTTTGACGCACAAATACGTTGTGTAAGCGTGACGTGTTGTCGCTGAGGGTTCGCACAGCACTACGTGCCGCGTCGCTATCCTCTCGCGGAGCGAGAGGGCTACTATGTAGCCTTCTCGCTCCGCGAGAAGACAGCGACAGACCGAACCTTTGCGATTCTCAAACGGGTTCGCACCGGTTGCGCATTTCGAGAATGAACAGCATCGAATCGAGTATCCAGTTTTGAACAGCGCAACTTCAAAACGCGCTAGCGAGGGATCACTGTCATTTCTGCGATATCGTGCCTTCTCGCGGGTTCCCATCGCTAGC
>JANXNT010000033.1 GCA_025353985.1 Limnoglobus sp. | reverse complement strand
GACTCGATGAAAATCCACGAATATCAGGCCAAAGAACTGCTCGCGAGCTACGGCGCGCCGATCCCCAAGCACATCGTCGTGAAGAGCGCCGATGAAGCGGCGGCCGCGTTCGACGCACTCGGCGGCACCGGCGCGATGGTGAAGGCGCAGATTCACGCGGGTGGGCGGGGTGCGGGGCAGTTGAAAGGTTACGCGGACAAACTCGGTGGCGTGAAGTATTGCCCGACGAAAGAGAAAGCCCGAGCCGTTGCCGATGCGATGCTGAAACACTCGCTGATTACGATGCAAACCGGCCCGGAAGGCCAGCCGATTCAGACGCTGATCGTGCAAGCCGATGCGGAGCCGGTCAAGGAATATTACGTCGGCATGGTGCTCGATCGCGCACTCGGTATGCCGGTGTTGATGGCGTCGACCGAAGGCGGCATGGATATCGAAAAGGTAGCGCACGATAGCCCCGAGAAGATTCTCCGCGTACCCGTGTCGCCCGAAACGGGGCTATTGCCACACCAGGCCATGAAACTCGCGTTCGATCTCGGCTTCACGAACGAGCAGATCGGCCCCGTCGTCAAAATCCTGATGGCGCTGTCGAAAGTGTACTTCGCCAAAGACGCGAGCATCGTCGAAGTCAACCCGCTCGCGGTCACCAAGAAGGGCGATGTCGTCGTTCTCGATGCGAAGATCGACTTCGACGATAATGCCGCGTTCCGCCATGCCGACGTGCAAGCGTTGCGCGACCTGGCCGAAGAAAACCCGACGGAAATTCGTGCGGGCAAAGCGAACCTGAATTACATCCAACTCGATGGCACGATCGGTTGCCTCGTCAACGGGGCGGGCCTCGCGATGGCGACGATGGACATCGTGAACCACCACGGCGGCAGCCCGGCGAACTTCCTCGACGTGGGTGGCGGCGTGACGCCCGATGCCGCAATCGAGGCGTTCCGCATCATTCTTTCGGACGACAAAGTGAAGGGCGTGTTCGTGAATATCTTCGGCGGCATCGCGAGTTGCGCGCTGATTGCCGAAGCACTCGTGAAAGCGGGCCGCGAAGTCGGCTTCAAGGTGCCGGTCGTCGTGCGATTGGAAGGCAATCAGGTCGAGAAGGCTCGCGAGATTCTAGAAGCCGCCAAAGCCGAACTGCCGATGATCCGCTCCGCTGCGGACCTCACCGCAGCCGCGAAATTAATCGTCCAATTGGCGAAATAATCCTCTCTGCGTTACACACGAGGAGCATCATGACACGGATCGTTCGCCGCAGCCGCTGGCTCGGTTTCGCAATCATATTCGTCGCCGGTTGTTCGAAACCGCCGGCCTACGCCACGAAAGCCGCACCAGTCGTGGCCGGCGCGCCATCAACGGCGAAGCCCGGCGAAGTGGCCGCGCCCGCTTCCACAAGCGATGCGAAAAGCGCAGCCGAGACGTACGCCAAGGAATTTCTGGCGGCGGTGCAAACGGGCAAAGCGAGCGCCGCGATGCTGACGCCCGCGTTCAAGAAGGCGATTGCCGACCCGCTTTCGCCCGAGGAACGCGAACTCGGCTACTCGGATACGATCGCCGGCCAATGGCTCGAGCGCTTCCTCAACACGGTACCCGCACCCGCGCTAACGGCGGCAGCCGGTTCGGGCGAAACGTACGCAATCACCGGCGTGGTGGCAGGCGACGCACCGAAGCACATCGCACTTCGCGTAACGAAACTCGATGGGGCCTGGCGAACCGATTGGTTCTTCGCAAGCGCGGCGGCAACCGTGTCTGCGACGTTGCCAGCGGGCGACGATGCGTACCCGACATTCGCGGCGATTACGTTCCTCGATGGTCTACTCGGTAACTCGGATCGCATCGCGGAAGGTACGATGAGCACGACCTTCAAAATGGGCATCGCCCCGCCGTTCCCCTCGGACAAGCGCGGCTACAATCGCGGCATTCTTAGCGGAAAGTTCGGCGAATTCCGCGGCGGCTTCACCGGCTACGCGATTACGAAAGTGGAAGCGGGCACCGTCACGGGCGAGTTGAGTAAAGGCGGAGCCACGAAGCCGTTCACGATGAAACTCGTAAAAGGCGACCGACCAACCGATTGGCTGATCGCCGACTTCCGGATGGATTAAAGTGTACCATGTAGCCCTCTCGCTCCGCGAGAGGTGAGCGAGTTGCGTAGACTGCAAATCAGGCATGGTTCAAAACGAGGTATCAACGCGAGAATGCGAGATTTTGTAGTAGGCACACTCCGTGCGCCGTGAAGTTGGCCTTTCCATCGAATTTCCGAGAAAACGCTCATCTGATTTCTGTTGCTCGCTTGCTTCACTCCGTTTCGGAAAGGACTGGTTTTCCGGCCTGAAGGGCCGGTTCTATCAGCCCAGGTCGTAGCGAGCAAAGCGAGCGGAGGCCTGGGAAAACATGAGCAAACGGCTACGGTCCTGTAGGGACCGTTCAGACTGAGCCTGTCTGAACCGTCTTTTCAGGACGGGGGATATTTTCGAAGTCGACCCAGGCCTGCGCTCGCTGCGCTCACTCCGACCTGGGCTTTATGAACGGACCTTACAGGCCCGAAAACCACGACCCGCAAAGGTTTCGATGGCGAGAATTCCCACATCGAAATGATGCATCTGTGCTTTTATCAAAACTGATGAACCC
>JANXNT010000336.1 GCA_025353985.1 Limnoglobus sp. | reverse complement strand
TCCCTCCCCAAATGAACTCTTCCTGACGTATTATAGCTGCGCTGTAGTGCTAGTGAGTGTTGGTATTATGCAGAAATTGACTTCGCACTCCGCAGAGTCAGTCTGGATTCCAATCACGACAAACCACAAAAGTCGTTTCTTATGAATTATCAACGCGTCCGAACGGTTTTGGTCGGTTTCGCGCTCGCCATGACGCTGGGTGTCGTTGGCTGTGCCGCTTCCAAAGAGTTCACACCGGAAGAGTTCGCCACCATCACTAAGGACATGACCGAAGCGAAGGTGATCGAAGTCCTGGGGAAACCGAAGGAGACCGTTGAATCGCTCGGTTCGCGGCGTCTCTTTTGGGTGGTGAATGACAAGTACTACAGCATCTCCTTCACGGACGGGAAGGTCATTGCGCCTTTGGCGCATGCGGACAAAGCCGATTATGAGATGATGATGGGTCTGATGAAGGCCATGAAAGCGATGCCGAAACCGTAGCCTTGCGCATAAGGTTTTGCAGATGTGCGGTTCGGATACCCACTATTGTTCTGGCGACGACATACGTGTCGGGGACCGCGTGCGGTGTACCGATTGGACTCGGGTGATCGTATTTGTGCTGGGTACTGGGTCGTTTGCCGCGGGTTACAGTCCCGATTGGTCGTACTTGGGTCGTGGGTTCATGGCCGATTACGACAAGGCGGGGTTAGTGTTCTCGAAACATGCGGACGAAGACCTGGTGCTAATCGCACGGGCGATTGATGAAACATCTTCTGGCGCGTCCTCTTGACTTCCGTAGCGTCATGTCATTTCGCATTTGCCAATAAACGGCATCGCGTGTGAATCTGTGCCGATTTTGCGAATTTGGCAAATTGGGGTTGCAATGCACCCACCCAACCTTGTAAATTTTGCACTCGGGCAAGACGCCCGTTGTTCGGTATCGAAACCAGGAGGGTTCTCATCGTGGCCAAGAACAATCTGCCGCCCCCACCACCTCGCCCGCTCATCGGGATCTGCACCGACTTTTACGCACCCAAAAATCAGACGCCGTACGCTCGCCTTAACGCGGGCTACATCGACATCATTCTAAATTCGGGCGGCATTCCGCTGCTGATTCCCCCGCTGAAACGCGAGAACTTCGCCGAACTCGATACTTACTTCAACATGGTTTCCGGCGTTATCTTCAGTGGTGGCCAAGACCTCGATCCACGTAAGACCGGCCAGCAACTGACGAGTGCGGTGCAACTGATGGCCGCACGCCGCGACGACAGCGACCGCTACCTCTTCGAGAAAATGGTCGAACGCAAAGTGCCCGTCCTTGGCATCGGCGTCGGTATGCAGCTCATCAATGTCTACCACGGCGGCACGCTGTTCCTGCACCTGCCCGCCGAAAATCCGAAGGCGATGCCGCACTACGACCCCTCTGGCGGCCCGCACCGCCACATGGTCAGCATCGAAGAAGGCACCTTCCTCGAAGAGATTTATGGGGCGGGCGAGCAGCGAGTGAACAGCACGCACCACCAATCGGTGAACCAACTCGGCCGCAAGCTGCGCGTCTGTGCGAAAGCGCACGATGGCGTGATCGAAGCGATAGAATCGACCGACCCGAACTGGTTCTGCGTTGGGCTGCAATGGCACCCCGAATGCGACACCGCTTCGGCGCTGGATCGCCAGATCTTCGAGTGCTTCGTGCAAGCCTCCACCCGGTACGCCGAAGAACCGATGCTCATGGTGGCGTAGAGGATTCGCCATGTCCGCAGTACGCTGGTTGGTCGGGCTGTCGATCGGCTCGGGGTGTGAAGGCGTCGATGCGGCGCTCGTCCACATCGGTGGGCTGGGACTTTCCGCCACGCCTGCCGTTGAGCAATATGCACGTACGCCGTTTCTGCCGATGGTTCGCGAAAAACTCCGACGCGGCGTACCCGTCTCATCGCGAGAACTCGGCGATGCGATGTCGTCCGCAGCCCGGCACCTCGTCGAAAAGCATCGCGTCGATCTGCGTGCGGTGTTGCTCGTCGGGTTGCACCTTCCTGCGACGATTCCGGTCGATTCATTAGCCGAATTCGTTGCCGAACAAACCGGCGTTACCGTTTGGTGTCGCTTTGCGGCCCGCGATACCGCCGTCGGTGGCAACGGCTGGCCGATCACGCCCGCCGCCGATTATCTCCTCGCGAAAAGCCGTACCGAAGATCGCATTCTCATCCATCTCGGCCGCGTGGCTTCGGTGTTGGTGCTACCCGCCGATGCGAAAATCACGAACCTCATTGCGTTCGATGCGGCTCCCTGTTCGGGCTTGCTCGATGCCATCGTTCGCCAAGGCACGCGGGAAAAAGAGTCAACCGATCTCGGTGGCACGAAAGCGGTTCAGGGGAAGTGCCTCGACGACTTGCAGAACGAGTTGCACGGCGAATTCAGCGCGACCACCGCGTTCGAAGCGGCGCGCAAACACAGTGCGTCGCTGAACGATTTACTGTGTACATGTACGCACCGGATCGTGCGATTGATCGGCCACGGGTGTCGGCAATCGATACCGGCGACGGGGCGGCCCCGAGGCGTGTTCGTGAGTGGCGGGGGCGTGCGCAATGGCTTCTTGTGGCAGCTTTTGCAACAGCAATTTCCCGGCGAACCGCTGCGTCGCACCGATGAGATCGGTATCCCGGCGCTCGGTCGCAACGCCGTCGCCGCCGCTGTGTTGGCGGGGCTGACCGTCGATGGCGTATCCGCAAACTTACCGTTACTCACCGGTGCCAGCGGTGGCCGACTCGTGGGCCGGTTTATCCCCGGCGACACGCGGAACTGGGCCGCCGTAACCGCGTGGAGCGCGGAGCAAATGTGGGATTACATTCAAATGACCCGCGCCGCGTAAATCGTTAACCGACCAGATCGCGGATCACCCTTCCGCCGCTCACGATCGGTACTGGGCGACCGAGTGGCGTGTTGTACATTTTGCTGCTGTCGATGCCCATTTGGTGGAACAGCGTTCGCAAGATGTCTTCGACGCTGACGGGGTCGGCGACCGGTTCGGTGGCGGTCTTGGTCGTCGCGCCGATGACTTTGCCAGGTTTGATGCCGCCACCCGCGAACAGGACGCTCTGTGCGGCCGACCAGTGATCGCGCCCCGCTTGGGCGTTCACCTTCGGCGTGCGGCCCATTTCCCCCATCATCACGACGAGCGTACTATCGAGCAAACCGCGTTGATCGAGGTCGGTCACGAGTGCGCTGAATGCGCGATCAACGCTCGGAATCAAGTCTTTTTGCAAACTCGGGAAGCAGGAGAAGTGCGTGTCCCAGCCGCTGTGATCGATGCCGACGAACCGCGAACCGGCCTCGACGAGACGGCGTGCGAGCAAGGCGCATTGGCCGAGTGTGGTGTGCCCGTAGGCGGCGCGAAGGGCCTCGGGTTCGCTCTTGATGTCGAACGCTTTGCGGGCCGCCGGCGAGGTCATGAGGTCGTGGGCTTTTTCGTAGTACGTGGCCATCGTCCCGGCTTTTCCCGCGGTGGCGTTCGGCTTGTCCAGCCCGCCCAACAGCCGTTGCCGACGATCTTGCCGTTTCGCGTCGATCCCTTCGACGGGTAGCAGATCGCGGACTTCAAAGTCCGGCGAAACCGGGTCGCCTTCGATGATAAACGGGGCGTACTCCGCACCGTAAAACCCCGGCCCGCCCGCCGCCAACGGGTGCGGCAAATTGATGTACGGCGGCAGCGTGCCCGTGTTGCCGAGTTCGCGCGACACGACCGAGCCAATCGAGGGATACAATACATTATTCGGCTTGCGACTATTCGTACCATCGGCGAAGTCGGCCTTCATGCCGGTCATCACATAGTGGTAACCGGTCGTGTGGCCGTTGTCGTTATGGCTATGGCTGCGCAGGATCGTGTATTTATCGGCAATCTTTGCGCAGTTTGGCAGGTGCTCGCAGATGAATGTACCCGGTACCTTCGTGGCCATTTGCTTATACGGCCCACGCACCTCCGCCGCCGCATCGGGCTTCATGTCCCACATATCGATCGTGCTGGGGCCCCCTTCGAGGAACAGAAAGATACAAGCCTTCGCCTTGGGTTTGACATCCCCCGCAGCCTGCGCCTGAAATTGCAGCAGCCTCGGCAGCGTCAGGCCACCAAGCAGGCCAACGCCACCCAGCTTCACGGCGAGACGCCGCGACATGCGGAATTCGGAACGCGGAATTGGGAATGAAGACATCGCACACCTCTCGTTTTCTACTTCTGAAATTCCGAATTCCGAATTCCGCGATTGAATGATTCCGCATTCGAACTAGGCCGTGTGGACAAGGGTTGGTGAATCCTGGGTATTTGGGCTACTGCAACAGGATCATAATCGAGGCCAGTTGAACGAACGCGAGGAAGTTCTGGGCCTTTTTGTCGTAGCGAGTCGCGAC
>JANXNT010000310.1 GCA_025353985.1 Limnoglobus sp. | reverse complement strand
GAGCCACCCTTGCGAGTTCCGCAAAGTCGAACTCCAGATTTTGAAGAAGTAAACCTGCCCGTTTTGCCCTCCCCACCCTCTGCCGGATGCCCATGAACGACACCACCTCTCCCCCTGCGAACGCGAGTCTCAAACCGACCCGCGTTCGCTATGCGATGCTGTTTATGCTCTGCTTGCTCGCCATGATCACGTACATGGATCGGGCCGCGAACGGTAGCGCGAAAAAAGCGATCATGGCCGACCTCAACGTCGATTCGTCGAAGTTCTTTTACGTGCTGATGGCGTTCCAACTGGCGTATGCGTTGTTCGAAATTCCGTCGGGTTGGCTTGGCGACACGCGCGGACCGCGTTCGACATTGCTGCGCGTCGTCGTTTGGTGGTCGGCATTCGTGGCGCTAACCGGGTTCACGGCCACAACGCTGCCATTTAGCGGAATTTACGTCGGTTTCTACGGGCTGATGCTGATTCAATTTCTCTTCGGCGTCGGCGAGGCGGGGGCGTTCCCGAATATCTCGAAGGCGCTCTACAACTGGTTCCCCGTTGGGGATCGCGGATTCGCGAAGTCGATCGTCTGGATGTCCGCACGCTTCATGGGCGGTCTGACGCCATTGTTGTGGGTGCTGATCGTCGAAATCGGCGGGTTGTCGTGGCGGGAAGCGATGTGGATATTCGCGGGCGTGGCGGTGCTCTGGTGCATCGCGTTCTTCCTGTTCTTCCGCAACAAGCCGAGCGAACACCCTTCGGTGAATGCCGTCGAACTCGAGATGATCGAACGCGGCCGCTCTGCCATTTCCAGTACGCCGAAATCGATCCCATGGAAGGTGATCTTCATGTCGCGCAACCTTTGGGCGGTCTGCCTCATGTACATCGTGACCAACTTCTGCTGGTACTTCATGATGTACAATTTGCCCGGCGCACTCAAGTCGGGGTTTAAGGATTGGAATGCGACCGACGAGTAACGGCATCCCGCTTAAAAGTGCCAACAGGATTTTGCCCCCGTCG
>JANXNT010000024.1 GCA_025353985.1 Limnoglobus sp. | reverse complement strand
AGGTACCGCGTCTGTTCCGCACGCAGTGCGTCGAGGCTCAACTTCGCGATGTGCTTCCCGCCGGTGAGGTCTTTCACGGCGACGCCGTTCGCCGCACCGAACAGCGACCGAACCACGTGATGGTGGAATCGCAGCGCGTTGCCGCCGACGTAAGCGACGTCTTCCTCGATGAGCAAAACGCGAACCTTCACGCTGTCCACCGGTTCTTTCAAACCCGCAATTTCGACTGACACCGCGATGGCATCGCCCTCGCGTTTGGCCGTTCCGATCAGGCTGGCTTCGCTCGATTTCTCGAGAATCTCGTCGATGATGCCGCGAAATTCGGTGAACTTCCCTTCTGAGTTGGCCATGCCGCCACCCCCACCACCTGCGGCTTTGCCGTTGAATGCGGTGCACGGCGTGCCACCGAAAGCGTCTTCGAATTTCTTGCTGTAGTAGTCGTACCGTGCGATGGTGTCCGCGTTCGTGAGCGGGTCGGGGCCGGGGATATGCAAGTGATATTGCAGCAAGATCAGATCTTTCGGTTTGTACGCATTCAGCAAACCATCGAAGGCGACGGCGGCGGCGACGCATGGCGGACACTGGGCACCGGTGAACAGTTCCATCACGGCGACGCGGTTGGCTTTCTCGTCGGTGCGGCCCTGGTATTTCTTCGGCTTGAACGGCGGGACGGTCTTCAGAAACTCCGCATCGAGTTCCCCGTCGATCTTCGTGATCATCGCTTCGGTGACCTTCGCAGCATCGGCCTTGCCACTACCGGTTTGGGCTTCCAACAAAGTCGCTAATGCCCGTACGCGGCGTGCGGGTGTGGCCGATTCCATAGCCTTCACCGCACGTTCGGCGAAGGGAAGTGCGGTTGCGGCGTAGCCGGTTTGGCTCGTCAGCGCCACGGCGATTCGCGATGCAGTATCGTCTTCGTATTTCTTGCCGTACGGCGTGGCGGCGACGATCATTGCTTCGGCCCAGCCCTTCACGGCATCGGCGGGGGCTTTGGTTTTCTCCGCACGATTGATGAGGCTATTCGCGGCCGCTTACGCCGAGAGCGTGCCGGGGTGTTTCGCCAGCACTTCCTTATACATGTCGGGCAGTTTCGCGTCGGCATCCTTCGTGGCATCTTCGGCTTGTTTCAGCAATTCCTTCTTCGCGTCGGCGTCTTTGGTTTGCCGTGCCTTGCCGCGTAAAATCTGCGACGAATTCGACATCTTCATCGCGGCCGTAAACTCTTCCGGCGCTTTATTCGTGACGACGGAGTTCTTCTGATTGATCTCGGTGATGTCGGTCGGCGACAGCGTTGCGGCCGAAATCCGGCGTTCGTCGCCGAAAGTGCCAAGGATTGGCGATGACCCAACTACCGGGGGCGAGCGTGGGGGAACTATCCTGCGCGAGCGCGGAGAATGCCGCGACGAACAAGACGGCGGCAAAAGTGAGACGACGAAACATCGGTGGTCACTCGTATGGGGGAAACGAACAACCCCGCGCAATGCACGGGGCGCAGGAAAGACGAACGAGCGTTTGAATACCAACTCGAGTCCGGGTTACGATTCGAGTGACATGAAGAAGGGATTTGTTAGCCCGACGCGCGAGCGAGGGAGTCGTGGCGAGTCTTCGAGACGCGACGAGAAACGCACATTCTGGGCGTAGGAACCATCGTGTTTCGAAGACTCATCACGACCTGCAATCGCGGAAGGTGAACGTCCCTCGCTAGCGCGTCGGGCTAACGGGAATGGATTGTCTGACCGGTAACGACCGCGTGAAGTCTCGTATCCACACTACTCATGCAAAATGTCTGGATTACTCTCGCTCCGGGTTGCGGATACGCGACGTTCACCTTGTTGTTCGGGTTCGTGCAACTAAAACATTGCTTCTTCTTTCGGACGAATACTGAGGGTTCTGTGTGGCTACGCCGACCGTGATTCTGAAGCCGAAACATGCGCAACCGTTCTTCGGTCGGCATCCGTGGGTTTTTGCAGGGGCGGTCGATAAAGTCGAGGGCAAGCCTGCAAATGGCGATGAGGTCATCCTGAAGGCGTCGAACGGAACCTTCTTGGCACGCGGACTTTACAACGATAACAGTAAGATCCTCGTTCGTAATTATGGCTGGGTCGAAGACCAACCGCTCGATGCGGCGTTCTTCCGCGCGAAGATCGCACGCGCCATCGGGTTACGGCACGATGTGCTGCACCTGAACACCGGCCCGAAGGCAGCGTATCGCGTGATTTCCAGCGAGGCGGACGGCCTATCGGGCCTCACCGTCGACCGTTACGCCGAGTGGCTGACGGTGCAATTTACGTCCCTGGCGCTCGCGAATCGCAAGGAGATGTTCGCCGAGATTCTCCGCGAACTGCTGCAACCGCAAGGGATTTACGTCCGCACCGAGAAAGGCATTGGCAAACTCGAAGGGCTGGAACTCCACGATGGCCTTCTGTGGGGCGTGCAACCGCCGACCGATTTGATGATCGAAGAGAACGGGCTGCGGTTCCGCGTCGATTTAACCGAAGGCCAGAAAACGGGTTATTACCTCGATCAGCGCGATAACCGCGTTGCGGTCGCAAAGATGGCGGCGGGCAAACGGGTGCTCGACGCCTTCAGTTACTCCGGCGGTTTTGGCCTGTATTGCGCGAAAGCGGGTGCCACGTCGGTCGAGTGCGTCGATGCCTCCGAAAGCGCGTTGAAACTCGCCGAAGCGAACGCGGTCGCCAACGGCCTCAGCACGCTCGAGTTCACGCAAGGCGATGTCTTCGCGTATCTGGCACAACTCGTTGCGGACAAAAAAACCTTCGACATCCTCGTGCTCGACCCGCCGAAGTTCGCGCGCAACCGGGCCGCACTCCCCGATGCGATTCGCGGCTACAAGCGGTTGCACCAACTCGCCATGAAGTTGTTGGCACCCGATGGCATCCTCGTCACCTGTTGCTGCACGGGGCTGATCGTCATGGACGAATTGATCGAAATCATCGGTCAAAGCGCAGTCGAATCGAAGCGAGATTTGCAGATTCTCGAGCGTCGCGGACCGGCGGCAGATCACCCCGTTTCCGCAAATTGCCTCGAAGGCAGCTACCTCAAGTGCATCCTCTCCCGCGTCGGGTAAGCGCTTATCATGTGGTGACGGCCTACAAGACCAGCAGTATCAAGAATATTGGAGTGAATCATGAAGGTGATCTACGACCGGGAAACTGATACCCTCTCGATCATTCTCCGTGCTGGCAAAGTCGCTGAAAGCGACGAGACGCGTCAGGGATTGATCATGGATTATGATAAACTCGGCAAGCTGATTTCCATCGAGCTTCTTGATGCGTCCGAACAAGTCACGAGTCCCAATGCCATCGAGTTCGCTTTGGCGGGCGCGTAGGAATTTCCATTTCGCAACTCGCGCCTCCAAAACACCACACGAGCAGACTGTACTGAGCACGCAGATCGCCGCGACGGATCGGCAAATCGACCAACACGCCCACGAACTCTGATGCGTTATGAATCACCTAGTCTCCGCAGATTGCCGCGTCGGGTCACGGTATTTCGATGGCCCGGCGTGGGGTTCGGTCGTATACCCAAAGCATTGGCTTTCGATCGTACGACCTTGGCTTTTGCACCGAATATGAGCAATCCGCACGGACCGGCTTCCCCCGCGATGACGACGCAATCGGTCGTTCGGCTCAACCTCGGTTGGTGGCGGCCGGATCGGACTGCGCCCGTCTGCGATGCGATTGCGATTCGCGGGCTGATCGGCTCGGTGAAAGCGCCACTTGCGGTCGTGAATACGACAGCGGGTATCGGCGTGGCCGTCGGTGGCGAAACGCGGCTCGGCGTGCCGAATCCGGGGCCGGAATATCTGCCACTATTCGCGACATTGCCGCCGATTACGCCCGACATGCTCGGCGACCCTGCGTTCCAGTCGGCACACGGGTTACGCTACTCGTACATGACCGGTGCAATGGCCAACGGCATCGGTTCGGCGGACATCGTCGAGGAGATGGGCCGCGCCGGGATGCTCGGTTCGTTCGGCGCGGCGGGGCTGTCCATCGAGCGTATCAC
>JANXNT010000239.1 GCA_025353985.1 Limnoglobus sp. | reverse complement strand
CGGCCTTGTTCGTGCCGGGTGGGTTGGTTTCAATGTCGGAGCCGGCGAACGCCTCGACGTACTTCCAGGCATCGTCGGTTTTCTTCTTGGTGCCGGTGCTGGCGAAGATCATCTCTTGATCGCGTGCAAAGCCCTTCGTCGCCCAATAATCTTTGTTCATCTTCCAGATGCGTTTCGCGTTGACGATGCCTACCATCCCTTGTGCCTCGGGGATCAGCGTTGGCACGGCCTTTTCGGTGTATACGTCCACGCGGCTCACGAAGATACTGAACACGGTCTTTACTGCCGCTTTGTCTTTGGCGCGTGCGGCACCGCGGGCGCAGGCATCGCGGGCGGCCACGTACTGCCGTTCGCTGAAAATGAGCGTGACGTTGAGCGCAACACCCGCCGCGACGAGTTCTTCGATACACCCGAGGCCACCTGGTGTGGCAGGGACTTTGATCATGCGGTTGCAGTGCCCCGCCGACCACTTTTTGCCGAGTGCGATGTAACTTTTCGTGCGTTCGGCTACGGGCACGTTGCGGGCGATATCTTCGAGGAGCGGATCGAGTTCGAAACTCACCCAACCATCGTTACCCTTCGTTTCGTTCCAGACCGGTTCGAACACATCTTGTGCGTTCTTCACCAGTTGGTTGGTCATGGCCCAGGCAATGCCTTCATCGTCGAGACCTTGTTTGGCGAACGCCGTAATGTCGGCGTCGAATCGGCCCGTTTTGAGCAGGTCCGAGATGATGATCGGGTTCGATGTCGCGCCGGTAGCACCGAAGGCGCGGTTGGCTGCGATCTCGACGGGGTCGACCGAATCGAGCCAGAGTTTCGTACCGGCAGCCACAATCGATTGAAGCGGGGTCATCTTTGCTCTCCATAAAGTGATGGGCGTATCTTGGGAAATGATATGAAACGCCGTTGCGGTTTCGCATAACCCTTTCAGAATCGACTTGGTTTTTAGTTTTTATCCCAACGGGATTTCAGCGATTAGCCCCAGGTCGCGTTTCGCGCACCTGGGGTAGGCAGCCCATTTCACCGACCCTGAAGGGCAACGCCGTGAACGATCATTTCGCTTGCTATTTGAAGTTTTCCTCACAGATTTTGTTGTGGAGTGTGGTAATAAGTAGCCCTCTCGCTCCGCTAGAGGATAGCAACAATCTGGCACTACGCGATGCGATGTGATTTTTGGGCATGGTTCACAACGAGGTATCAACGCGACGAACGTTTTGAGGTGCTCTCTTTGGCCTCGCGAATACGTTCTTGATGTCGTAGGCACACTCCGTGTGCCGTTCGGATGTTCGCAAACCCGCTCACATCGTCGTATGTCGCAAACGGCTGCAACGGCACATGGAATGTGCCTACTACGACCAGAATCTGCTACCCGAAATCGCCGCGTTTTGAACCGTGCCGATTTTTCTAACGTCGCTATCCTCTCGCGGAGCGAGCGAAGGCCTGGGAAAGCAAGAGCAAACGGCTCCGGTCCTGAAGGGACCGTTCAGAGTGAGCCAGTCTGAACCGTCCCTTCAGGACGGGAGCTATTTTCGCAGTCTACCCAGGCCTGCGTTCGCTGCGCTCACTCCGACCTGGGCTTTATGAACGGACCCTTCAGGCCCGAAAACCACGACCCACAAAGGTTTCGATGGCGAGATCTCCCACATCGAAATGATGCCTACCTCAGGTGCGTGAAACGCGACCTGGGGCTAATCGCTGAAATCCCATTGGGATAAAAACCAAAGCCGAGATGACTCGAAATCACCGTCAACCCCACTTCCCGTCACTTGGGGCACACCCAAGGTGCGCGAAACGCGACCTGGGGCTAATCGCTGAAATCCCGTTGGGATAAAAACCAAAGCCGGGATGACCTGAATCTACCGTCAACTCCGACTTTACATCACTTGGGGGGCACCCCTTGTGGGTGCCGGTTCATACTGCCAGAAGCGGGGAGATTCATCCCAGGCACCCACAAGGGGTGCCACTACAAAATCCCTTCAGGACGTGGATCACATGCATTTCAACAAGGAAATGTTTGAACTGTAGGATCTCGCAACTTCAAAACGCGCTAGCGAGGAATTACTTCTTCAGTAGCTTCTTGACCGCGTCTTCTACGGCTTTCGATTCTTCGTCGCCGATCGGTTTATCGGCGGCGAAAGTCCACTTCTGAATGATCTTCATCTTCGAATACAGAATCACCGTCAAGTCGTCGGCATCCGAGACCTCCCATGCGGAGACCGCATCGGACTTGCTAGCCGCGACGCCGAACGGCACGTTGCCCGATTTCAGCTGGGTGGACAGATCGGCAACGGCTTTCGCTTTCAAATCGCGCTGATCGTCTTCGGGATACTCTTTGCCGAGTGTGAGGAAAATTACGAACGCACCGAGGCGTTCTGCACGATGTTCGACGACGAGTTTATCGAGGCGAGTGACGAGCTTCGACAAGCCTGCATCGGTTTTGTCGGGTGTCGTTCGCGAGAATACGGCCACGACGGGATACAAGCCATTATCGCTGACGAGGCAGTGCATCTTGCCTGCACGGTTCCGCAAACTGCCTTTATCGAAGCGTTCGTCCGCGACGACGAAACTGCGGAAATTGCCGGGCACTGCTACAGCGGGCTTCGGTTCCTGCGCGCAGGCCACGGCACCCATCGCCAACAAAACCCACGATGTGAGACGAACAATGTGGCGGCCTGTCATCGCGACGCTCCGGTAATCGAAACGAATCCCCAACCAGTAGCCTGACGCATCGGGGGAAGTTCGTCAAGTCGCAAAACGGTGGCGGTTTCCGCGAACTGCGCGACGCGGTCAGCAAATCCGGAATTTTGTGTAAGAATCCGGAAAGGTTCGCGTATAACAGACAGTCGTTCGGGATGTAAGGATTGGTCCCCTGTCGGCGTCCAATCTGTGCGAGGGTCGTGTGGCCCTTAACACTACATTCGCTGCTACTCTGAGGGTTTGTTCTGATGCGCAAGCTTCTATTCGTCGCCGTGGCCGTTGCAGGTCTGGTCGTTTCCGGTATCGCCATTGCGGCCGATCTGAAGTCCGGCCCACAGGCCGGCGAGAAGATCCCAGGACCGTTCCACCCGCGCAACGTCACCGGGGAAAGCGCCGGTAAGAAGGCCTGTCTCGTTTGCAAGCACGGTGCCAATCCCGTCGCGATCGTGTTCGCACGTAGCACCGATTGCCCCGCCACCGCCAAGCTCCTCCAGAAGCTCGACGCCGCCACCGCCGCGAACAGCAAGTGCGAAATGGGCAGCTTCGCCGTCTACCTGACCGACGACGACAAGGCCAGCACCAAGCTCGAAGAACTGGCCAAAGAAAACAAGATTAAGAACCTGACGCTGTCGATTGACAACCCCGCCGGCCCAGCCAAGTACGAAATCAACAAAGACGCCGACATCACCGTCGTGCTGTACAACGAACACAAAGTCGCCGCGAACTACTCGTTCAAAAAGGGCGAAATCAAGGACGCCGACATCGACGCGATCATCAAAGACGTCGCCAAGATCGTCCCAGCCAAGTAAATTGACGACATGTTAAAAGAGTGCCCCAGCCGATGACAATCGGCTGGGGCATTGTCGTTTCCGGACAAGATTTCAGGAAAAGCTTGGACAGGATTTACAGAATCAACAGGATTGGATTTCAAAGACGGAAGGACTACGGAAAAGATTAGTGATGTCTTCATTTTATCATCCTGTTTAATCCTGTAAATTCTGTCCCTTTTCTAAAGGCTGCGTTGTGGCGCTCCGGCAGATTCTATAGAATCTCAGAACTCCTTACTGAGGGTCTTCGCCATGACCGAACCGACGCCGCTTGCCAACTACCAGTCATACAAGAATCTGCCGCCACTTGCGGGGCTGTGTACGATTAAGGATGCGATTCAGCCGGGGTTGTCGGTCGAGGAATGCGTGCGGCGGTTGAAGCGGTTCCACTATTGTTTCGTGCGAATGCACGCCATTTTGACGGCACGAATTACGGCGGAACCGATCTACGAATTGAAGATGGCGTACTCGCATCATGCGTATTTGTGTGCGGAACACGTGACGGCACTGCGGCAACGCATCTCCGAGATGCGCGAACCGCCGCTCGGTTTGGAAGTCGTCCCGCACCCGGCACTCGAAGCCTTCTTCGACGAAATTCGCAACGCGCACAGCACCGAAGAGATCCTGTTCGGCATCTATTCGCGGGCGGTATCGGCACTCCTCGAAGCGTGCGAACGCTACATTCGCGATACGCACCCGCTCGCCGACGCCCCGTCGCAGCGCATCCTGCGGTTCGCGCGGCTCGAACTGTGCGACCTGATCGAGTTCGGCCAACCCGCCGTCGTCGAGTTGCCAATCGCGAACTCGACCGCGTGGAACACGTTGCTCGAAAACCTGCTCGAAATCGCGGGCGGCGTCGATGGCATAAATCCCGTCGATGAGCCGAACCTACCGCGTATCTATTCGAACGCAACATACACGTACGATCCGATACCAAAACGCGACGAGCGCTTCCAGGATTTATGGAACCAAGGCGTGAATGCGGAGGCGTTCCTGTATTCGAAGGCATACCCGCCGAACGCCAAGGCGCTGATGATGATGTACAAGCGCATTCGTGAAATTGACGTACCGGAAATGATGGCGAGCATCATCGTACAGACCAGTGGCAAGCCGTGGAATTATTACCGCGATCTGTCGCGCCAACTCTGGGACGAAGCCCGCCACGCGATGATGGGCGAAGTCGGCTTCGTGGCACTCGGTGTCGACTGGACGCAAGCCCGAATTACCTACAACTGGTCGTATCGCTTAAACACCGAATGCACGCCGCAAGAGCGCCACGCAGTGCTGTTCTTCATCGAGCAAGGACTGATGCCGAAGAGCGGAAAACGCTACGAATACGAGGTCGCGCACGAATCGGGCGTGCCGATCATGGGCACAATTCAGGACTTCGACTGGGCGGACGAAGTGCTGCACAGCCAGATCGGGCGTCAGTGGTTGGTGCCCGAATACGGCGGCCTACTGCCCGCGATGAAGTACGGCGACGAATGCTGGAGCCGCATCCTCAGTAACTGGGCAACAGTCAAGGAAAAGGGCCTCACATCGCACGAAAATTGGTGGCCCGGAATCTACACGCAAGCCTGTATTGCAGCAAAACGAGTACCCGACGCAAAAGTATTAGATTTCGCAGAAACCAACGAAGCCAAACGCGCCGACATCCATAGAGGCGGCTTAGTCGGCGGCGAGTGAGAATCGTTTGGTTTACCCGCGATAGCCACACAGGAAATCGCACGAGCTGCGTATCGTTTTATGAAGGTTCTTCTGATACGCGATCAAGTTGATCGAGAAACGCTTTGCCGTTGGTGACCATGTTCAGTTGCTGCAATGGCGGTAATGCGCTATTCCGCAATCGTTTATCTGAACCGGGGCGTAACCGTTC
>JANXNT010000238.1 GCA_025353985.1 Limnoglobus sp. | reverse complement strand
CATATCCCTGCGAACTGTCGCTCCCATTCCAATACCTGGAGAATCCCGATGTCGTCACGCGCGAATGCAGTCACTTTCAAGGGCGAACCGAAGTCGCTAGCTGGTCCCGAAGTCAAAACCGGCCAGAAAGCACCGGACTTCAAGACTCTCAACAACGGCCTGGCTGCCGTCACGCTCGGCGACACGCCGGCGAAAGCGCGGCTGTTCAGCGTCGTGCCATCGCTCGACACGCCGACGTGCAGCATCCAGACCAAGAAGTTCGAAGAAGGCATCGCGGCCCTCTGCGACGCCGTGGCCTGTTACACGGTGAGTCTCGATCTGCCATTCGCACAGAAGCGGTTCTGCGCGGGCGAGAACATCAAGACGATGCACACGCTGTCCGATGTTCACGATCATTCGTTCGGCAAGAACTGGGGCGTGTTACTCGAAGGTTTGCCGTTGCCACTGTTGGCACGGGCCGTGTTCGTCGTCGATAAAACCGGCACCGTGACGCACGCAGAGTACGTTGCCGAAGTGACCGCCGAGCCGAACTACGCAACGGCGCTGGCCGCACTGAAAGCGGCTAGCTGACATCGGCCTGTCACCCGAAGACGTCGTCGAGGTCGGGATTGTGGCGGAGGTCTTTGGACGGCTCGGGTGCGAGTTTTTCGAGCGGTTCGCCGAACGGGGCCATGAGTGCCTCGGCGGCGATGCGAATGGCCGCGCGTTTCGCTTCGGCCATCTTCGCGAATTCCGGCCCCATTGCGGCCGCTTTCGTCGGGTCCATTTTCTCGGTCAGCATTGCGTATCGCCGACGAATCAAATTCGCATCGAGCGCAATTCCCGGCTCGATTTCCAGCATCGCACGATGATCGACGACCGGTGGCGGTGGCGCGATCGGCATCGGTTTCGGCGTCTCGATCACCACTTCGCCGAAGTCGGCGGCGATGCGGGTTCGCAACTGGCTCTTCTTGCCGGACGGCGATCCGGTGGCCATCGCGTCTGCGAATGCGAGTAGCGTTTTCTGCTCGGTGCGCGAAGTGACACGCTTCACTTCCGCGAGCACGCTGGCTTCCTTTGGGTTCGATTTTTCGGTCGTTTCCATCAGCGGATCGACGGCGCGTGCCATCACCGCATCGTGGCCGAACAGGTTCATGAGCAGCGTGCGAATCTGCGTACGTTCGGCCTTGGCTACGCGGCCATCGGCCTTCGCAACGAGGTAGGCAAACCGCGTAATCGCAGCCAGCTTCCCCTCGCTTACATTCGTTGCCGCGGCTGGGATGGTTACCGGCGCGGTGGACTTCAACGCGGCCTGGAACAAGTCGCCGTGTCCGGCAGACGGCGCTTTCGCGGTGGCGGTGGTCGTCGCGGGGCGACGCACCGGTGGCGGCTCGGGAGGGATCGGCACAACTGCGGGCTTCGGCTT
>JANXNT010000237.1 GCA_025353985.1 Limnoglobus sp. | reverse complement strand
CATATCCCTGCGAACTGTCGCTCCCATTCCAATACCTGGAGAATCCCGATGTCGTCACGCGCGAATGCAGTCACTTTCAAGGGCGAACCGAAGTCGCTAGCTGGTCCCGAAGTCAAAACCGGCCAGAAAGCACCGGACTTCCAGACGCTCAACAACGGCCTCGCTGCCGACGAACGTGGTCATGTCAGCCACACGCTTCAAGCAACCGGCGATTGAGACCAAGTGAGAAAAAATCTGCTCCAACCGGGACAAGCCCGAATGAAGTTTAAAGGCAGACGGCATTACTTATGAATCCGGAGCGAAGTGATGATTTTTGACAAGTCGAACAATGTGGCCTCCGGCCCAAGGTACTGGGCCATTGCTCTCGGCGAGGGTGGGCGTCTGTGGAATGAATGTCAACAGAAAGGGATCATCGCTATCGGTTGGGACGATCTCGGTGATCTTCGCAAATACCCGGATCAGCAAGCAATTGCAGATAAACTTCTATCCAAACGTGGACCCGACGGTGCCAGGCCTATCAATGATTCCCTGGCCTGTTTCGAGTTTGCCAAAATCATGGCTCCCGGCGACTATGTTATCGCCAAAATTAGTCGTAACAAGCTACTTGGTGTCGGTTGCGTTGAGTCTGATTACATCTATGACCCCACTCGAACCGAGTACCATAATATCCGTCGCGTCAAGTGGCTTGAAGCATTTAATCTACCACTCCCGGACGATGTCAACGTGCCAATTAAAACGCTAACGGACACGACCGATTACACTAAGTTTGTTACTTTCATTCAGAATAATTTTCTTGAGAAGGCGATTGTTGAAAACGATAAAATTCCTGTCTATACACTCGATCAAGCGATGGCGGGCCTGTTCTTGCCACGCACACAGTTTGTAGCGATTCTCGCTTCGTTTCGCCGCAAGAAGAACGTCATCCTCCAGGGGCCGCCCGGTGTCGGCAAGACATTTGTTGCAGATCGCCTTGCCTTCGCGCTTATGGGCAAGAAGGACAAGAGCTGTGTAAGTATGGTTCAATTTCACCAATCGTACTCTTACGAAGACTTCATACAGGGCTACCGCCCCAGCACGAATGGATTTGTCCGCCGCGATGGTATCTTCTACGACTTCTGCAATCGCGCCCGCATCCATTCCACACGTCCGTTTGTTTTCATCATCGACGAAATCAATCGCGGCAACCTCAGTAAGATTTTCGGCGAGTTGATGATGCTCATCGAGCACGACAAACGCGGCCCGGAACACACCATCCCGCTCACCTATTCCGAGTCGTCCGGAGAACGATTTTCCGTTCCCGAAAACGTCCATATTCTCGGGCTCATGAACACCGCCGACCGCT
>JANXNT010000211.1 GCA_025353985.1 Limnoglobus sp. | reverse complement strand
GCTAACCGCGTGTCCGAAGCGAATTGCATCGACTCTGGCTTGCCCGATAGCTCAATTTCGCGCAACACCTTGCCCGTTGTCGGTTCGATAATCGCGACGCGATTCGCGTTCAACGCTGCCGCAAAACGCTTGCCGGATCGGCTGAGCGCGAACGGGGTGACACCGGTAATATTGCCTTCCGTTTTGCCAATGACCGTACCTTTTTGCAGATCGACGAAGACTCGAAACACATCTTGGCCGAAATTCACATTCAGAGCGGCGAAGGGGCCACCATGATCGGCGAACGTCACTTCCGGGTCGAAGAAACATTTCGGGATTTCGACTTTGAGTTTGGTATCGGCGGCCCAGACTATTTTGTCTTTCGGAGGGTCGGCGACGTTGACCCAGTCCGCCGCCTTCGCGGACATGGTCGAGAGTACCAACATCACCAAAGTAGGTAACAGGCGCATGACACTCGCTCGGTGGAACGATGGGGAGAGCGAATCGAAGCGATTCGATTCCCGCAGTGTATCTTGCGTGCGTTTCGAGTCCAACAACCGAATCCAAACAAAAACAGCGAATCGTCTCTGTGAGCCGTGTGCCGTGCCGATTTGTGGGTCGCGTCTATAATTGAGTGATTGATGACGCGACGACCTCCCGAGCAACGATCCGCATGGCCACGCCGCTGACTTTGACCTTCGGTAATGAGAATTGGTACCTCACGGTCCCACCCGAACGACTCGTGGAACCGGTTCGTGCTCGCGTGGTTCCGCCGACCGTGGGGCCGCGCGAAATGGTGCGTGCCGCACTCGAAAAGCCGTTCGGCTTCGAATCGTTGCGTCGCGCACTCACACCCGACGATCACGTCTGCATCGTCATCGACGAAAAACTACCGCACCTCGGCGAGATGGTCGCTGCGATTATCGAACACTTGATATCGGCGGAAATCCGCTGCGAAGACATCACGTTGCTGACGACCGCACCGGTGGCGGGTTCGAACTGGATCGACGATTTGCCCGACGAGTTCTCCGATGTGAAAACAGAAATTCACGACCCGACCGACCGCAAGAAACTTGCGTATCTGGCTACCGTTGCCGCCGAGAAGCGCATCTATCTGAACAAGACGCTCGTCGAATCCGATTTTGCCATCATCCTTTCCGGTCGCGATTACGACCCCGTATTCGGATACATCGGTGCCGAAACGACGATCTTCCCAACGCTCTCCGACGATGAAAATCTCGCGTCATTCCGCGATGCATTCGACGCTACCGCACCCAGTGAAGAAGTCTGGCCGACGCGGGCGCAAGCGGTGGAAGTCGCGTATTTGTTAGGCACGCCGTTCTTCGTGCAGGCGATCGAAGGGCACGGCGGCACCATCTGCGAAGTCGTTGCGGGGCTGCGCGATAGCAGTGCGGAAGGTATCCGTCGGCTCGATGCGCATCGGCGTGCGAAAGTCGATGAACTGCCGCAAACGGTGATTGCCACGATCGCGGAATCGGCCGAGCGAGTGACGTTCGCCGATGTCGCAGCGGCGGCGGCATGTGCAGCACGGGTCGTTGAACCGGAAGGGCGAATCATCGTGCTGACGCCGACGCTGCCACTCAATGGCGAAGGCGTGTCGATCTTGCGAGCAGCGGGCGACCCGACCTCTGCCGAACGGCGGATTAAGAAGCGTTTCCCGGACGACCACGCGGCCGCGCTGCTTTGGGCATTTGCTGCGAAGCGGGGGCGGATTTACGTCTCCGGCTGCCCCGATGCCGACGCCGTCGATGAACTGTTCGCGACTTCGATAACGTCTGCCAGCGAATTACAAAAACTCGCCGATGCCGCCGAGCGGTTGCTGATATTGCCCGACGCACACAAAAGCATGGTCGACCTGATATGAACCCCACACTCACGTTGCCGGGCTACCGAGAATCGTACGAATCGGCAGCGATTTTCGATCGCTCGATCGTTGCGAAACTCGAAATCTCCGGCCCCGATGCGCCGAAGTTCCTCACGAATCTTTGCACGAACGAACTGCAACAGTTGCCCGTCGGTGGCGGCTGCGAGGTGTACTTCCTCGATCACCGTGCGAAGACGCTGTTTCAAACGTGGGCATACCACGTAATGCTGTCCGGAAATCGCCACGCGATCTGGCTCGAAACCGTACCCGGTTACGGCGCGAAACTGATCAAACACTTGGATAAATATTTGATCTCCGAAGCGGTCGAACTCCGCGATGTCACGGAGACATTCGGCCAAATGCACCTCGCCGGACCGCACGCGAAAGCGGTGATCGAAGCCGCAATCGGCGAGCCGATCCCCGACCTTGCGGAGTTCATGCATATGGATCGCACCTTCGGTGCGGGGAGCGTGTGCAACATCCGTCGCCACGATCTTCTGGGCGTAAGCGGCTACGATATCGTTTGTTTGAAAGAGAAATTCCGAGGCGTGTGGCAAATGCTCGTCGCGGCGGGTGCGACCATCGGCGACGATGCGACGTACGAAACGCGGCGCGTCGAAGCCGGGACGCCGGTGTACGGCACGGACATCGACGAGAGCCGCTTCGTGATGGAGATCGCGAATGTGCAACGCGCGATTTGCTACACGAAAGGCTGTTTCATCGGGCAGGAGCCGATCATCATGTCACGCGACCGTGCGGGCTTCGTGAGCCGAGCATTTTTGGGGATGAAAATTCTCGAAGGCGGCACGTTGCCGAGCGGTACGAAGATATTCCGCGACGGGCAAGAAATCGGCTTGGTGACATCGTCGGTGTTTTCGCCAAAACACGATGCACCAATCGCGATTGGCTACATCCGACGGCCACACCACGATGCAGGTATGAAGTTCGAAGCCGACACGCCCGACGGCAAACGGGCGGTGGAATTGATTGGCGCGATGCCGCAATGACGTTCACGCCTTCGGCGTGTCGTCGGACTTGTGGAAATCCAACTCGGGGTTGTACTCGTACCCCACCGCCGCATCGGGGTTTGGCTGGAGCGGCAATCGCACACTTCGCTCGCGTTGCAGCCGAACGGATCGTGCCTGATACCAGCGGGCGATGTTGAAAACGAACAAGAACAGGCCGACCCAGAAGCCCATGTTCCCGTTGCGGCCGAACAGTCGGTCCAGTGCTTCTTGCGACAATAAAAAGTCGCGGAAGAAAATCAGCACGGCAATCGTGAGCCACAATACCGCTGCAATCAATTGCCAATTGTGTAACATCGCTTGCACCTCAGAATGATCTCTTTCGAATACTCTACGCAGTCACTTCCCCGATTCCGCTATTTTATCCTTGACAGCAATCCACGTGCGGCATTACCGTACTAGTCAACTGATACACCGACACTCTGCTTTCGGAGCGCGATGACGATCCGCGTGCGACCGGAATCCCCGGTTCCCATCTACGAACAAATCATCGGGCAGATCGTCTTTGCCGTGGCGGCGAGCGACTTGGCCCCCGGTGAGATGGTGCCGAGCGTACGCGATCTGGCGGCGGAACTCGTCGTGAATCCGAACACGGTCGTGCGCGCT
The DNA here is from genome assembly GCA_025353985.1 of Limnoglobus sp. Lineage (GTDB taxonomy): Bacteria > Planctomycetota > Planctomycetia > Gemmatales > Gemmataceae > Limnoglobus. Next base: position 1,765 of record JANXNT010000211.1, on the reverse strand, counting down.
TACCAGGAACTCGAACGTGCGGGAATCCTTGAAACCAAGCGTGGGCTGGGCATGGAGATCACGGCGGACGGCCCGAAGCGTTGCCGCGAACGACGGCGTGCCATCGTGTTACTTCGGATGCGCGAGGCATTGCGCGAGGCGGCATCTGCCGGATTGTCGGCAGTCGACGTTTGCAAAATGGTCGAAGACGAATGGCCGCGGTTGAACTCCACCCGCAACGGCCAAGCCAAGTAATTTACGTAAGCGAAAGGGGCAGCCATGATCGACGGCGATGCGATAGTCATCGAGAAATTGCTGGTGCGGTATCGCGGGAAGCCCGCAGTCAACGGGCTTTCGCTCACCGTGCCGAAAGGCTCCGTATTCGCGCTCCTCGGCGAGAATGGCGCGGGCAAATCGACGACGATGAAAGTCCTTACGGGGTTGGTGCAACCGCATTCGGGCCACGCGGAAATCCTCGGGCTAAACTGCTGGTCGCGTGCCTACGAGTTACGCCACCGCGTCGGCTACGTCCCCGAAAAACCGCGTTTCTACGACTGGATGACCGTAGCCGAAATCGGCTGGTTTACCGCATCGTTTCACCGCGCGGGCTTCGGCGAACTCTATTCCGCGTGGGTCGAAAAGCTGGCGCTCGACCCTTCGAAGCGGATGAAGGAAATGTCCAAAGGCGGTTACGCGCGTGTCGGTTTGGCACTCGCACTCGCGGCTGACCCGCAGGTACTTTTGTTGGACGAACCAACATCAGGCCTGGACTTACTTACGCGCCGCGAGTTTCTTTCGAGCCTCGTCGAACTTGCCGCAGAAGGCCGCACGATTCTCATTTCGAGCCACTCGATTTCCGAACTCGAACGCTTCGCTTCCCATGCCGCGTTCGTGCAAGATGGCGTTGTCACGCTCGCGGCACCGCTGGATGATTTGCGTAAAAACTTTCGTCGCGTCGAATTTCGCGCGACGGGAACGATCCCCAATTTGTCGTCGATCGGCAAAGTGTTGCAAACGCAACGGGTCGGGAAGTTCATGCAAGTGCTGTTGCAAAACCCCGACCCCGACGCGTTGGGTACGTTCCTTAGCCGTGAAGATTTAACCGACGCCGAAGAAGCCGCTGTGAGTTTGGAAGACGTGTATGCGGCATTGATGGCGAAGGCCGACACGCGACGGAAGCCATCGCCGGTGCGGTTGCGAACGGGCGAAGAACTGGAAAACGAACTGTACGAAGAAGGGGTGTAGCCATGACCCGTGCCGTACTCTGGAAAGAAATCCGCGAGCAAGGCGCGATCCTGATCGCGCTGGTATTGCTCGGAAGTGCGATCATCGCGGCAACGGCGGCGTTCGGTGGAACGAGCAATGCCGACGAAGGCGCTCTGAACTTGCGTTCCTACTCGAATGCACCACGATTGACCGCGATGGCGATCGTCCTCACCGCCGGCGTCGTGGTCGGCGGGGCGTTGTTTGCGGGCGAACGGGAAAACGACACGTTCCATTTTCTCGAACAACTTCCCGCGAACCGCTATCGCATCTGGCGTGCGAAGATGATCGCAGGCTTCGTTCTCGTCGTGATCGTGGCAATGGCACTACTGATGGCCGCGTTACTAGCGGGTGTCTTCGGCAGTGGGCGAATGCAAATGATGTGGGTCTTTTGGGGGCTAGTGCTCGCGGTGGGTGCGTTCGGTTGGGGCACGTTCGGTTCGTCATTTTCGAACTCGACACTCGCCGCGTGTGGTCTCGGATTAATGTTTGCGACGCTTGTGGGTATGGTCGTGTTCCCGTT
>JANXNT010000208.1 GCA_025353985.1 Limnoglobus sp. | reverse complement strand
CATGGCGATCGAAGCGGGCGGCAAGAACGGCTTGATCCCTGCCGACAGCGTGACGCTCGAATACGTGAAGGATCGCGGCCGCCGCACGGGCAACAAGCCGCACACGCTGTTCCGACCCGATGCCGGCGCGAGTTACATCTTCGAAAAAGTCTACGACGTAACCAAGATGGAACCGGTTGTGGCGAAGCCACACAGCCCGGACAACAAGGCGAAAGTCAGCGAAGTGACCGGCACAAAACTCGATCGCGCTTACATCGGTAGCTGCACCGGCGGCAAGATGACCGACTTCCGCGCGGCGGCGAGTATCCTCAAAGGCAAGGAAGTTCGCATCGATACTTTCGTCGTCCCCGCAACGACGGAAGTGGCACGCGGGCTGGAGACCGAAATGATTGGCGGCGTAACGCTGAAGCAAATCTTCCTGAACGCCGGTGCCAAGATCGGCGACGCGAGTTGTGCCGCATGCCTCGGCGGGCCATCGGATACGTTCGGCCGGTTGAACACGCCAATCAGTTGCATCAGCACGACGAACCGCAACTTCCCCGGCCGCATGGGCCACAAGGAAGCAAAAGTGTATCTCGCCTCGCCGCTGACCGTAGCCGCCTCCGCACTCACCGGCGTCATCTCCGACCCACGTGATTGCATGGTGTAGTTATCGCAAAATTACCGTCATTCACACAATTTTTGGGAGTCAATAAGTTTACGTGGAAATGACGTAAGTCGGAATTCGTGTCGTGCACGGAGTGACATAGAAAGTGCGCGCCGTGACATAGAAAGAGCGCGCAATGACATAGAAAAGGCGCTTTTGGACGCGAAAAGGACGCTTCTTGAGACGAGATTCTGCCCCATGATCGTCGTCGTAACCCACTGTTTGAGTTCACGATACGGCAAAACCGCCCGGAACCGATCAGTCGTTTGCGATCAAAAATGGAGCTTATTGAGACGAAAAAACACGAAAAACACGGTTTTAAAACTTTCGCAATTCGGACTTACGTCGATTCTGGCGCTCTTTTCACACGCAAATCGACGCAAGCGGCTGAGTGACTGGCTTCGAGATCCAGCGGGACGGCGAGTTCTGCTCCGAGCCACAACGGCAGTGTCGGCAGCGGTACGCCGATCTCCAGTATGGCAGGCCAAATCAGCAGTTGGCCATCGCGTTCATGCCCCACGGATCGATACGACATCGCCGACAATTGACCTGACACGTCGCTTGTGGATTCGATTTCAAGTGCTACCAGCAGTTCAAAGTGCAGATCCGCACGCCTCGTTGTAACGACATCGACGACGACAACGCCACAACCTCGGCGGAGGTGGTCCGCGCACTTCTCGGCAAAGGCTTCGCGTGCCCGTGGGCGATCCTTGTTTCGCGGACTGACGAGTTCGATTGCGGCCGCGAGCCTCGGTTCGCCTTCATCGCTCACGATTTCCACGCGGACATCGTCGATGTTCGGCCACTCGACGGCTAAAGTCAACCCAGGAGAAGTGGCCGCATAAGCAGGCGATTCAAACGATTCCCCACTCGAACGTCCCACTGCCGGTTCCTGTAAAGTGCCAACATCGATCTCTACGGGGCCATCGCGATCCAGAAACGGTACCGCGTAGTAACCGGGTGGAAGCACCCCCGGCGTTAAGCAGTCTCGCCATGGCTGCCGCCCACGCGCCGTGGAACGCTCGCCATGGGTGCGAGCGACTGAGCGGCGGGTGAAAATGGTCCAGAAGCGGCATGATTTGCCTCCTTACGCGCCATATTTACCGAAACGGCCCGCGTGTGCCATTGCCAGCAACATCAGATGCATCGCTTGAAACTGCCCAAGACCACCGCGTAGGCAGGCGCTTTCGTTGAA
>JANXNT010000152.1 GCA_025353985.1 Limnoglobus sp. | reverse complement strand
CCAGCGAGGGTCGCCGACCTCAGCGGCCCTTGCTGGCGCGGCGGGCTAACAGGACGAACCGCGACTGTTACCGGCCCGGCGGCTTCGCCTTGTCGCTCGTCTTGATGTTGATGTTGTACTGCTTGATCAGTTCGCGGAACTCGGCAGGGAACGCGGACTCGGCGTTTTGCTGAACCTTATCCCGTTCGCGTTTCTGCAAGTTAATGAATGAGCCATCGCCCTTATTCTCTTGCCCGGTGGCGGTGGCGTTCTTCATCTGGCCGGGGCTTTGGCGATCCCCTTCGCCCTTCGCTTCGTTTTTCTCTTGGCCATCTTTGCCTTGCTGGCCAGGCTTTTGGCCCGGTTTCTGCCCTTGTCCGGGTTTATCGCCAGGCTTGTCTCCGGGTTTGTCGCCAGGCTTATCTCCGGGCTGCCCTTGGGCGTCCATCGGCTCGCCGGGCTGGGACGGTTGTTGCCCCATCGCCTCGGCAGCGGCATTTAGAGCGTTCAACGCCTGCCCGAGTTGTTGCGCCGCCTTCTCTTGGTTCTGACCCGCCTGCATCGGCTGGCCTTCGCCGAGTTGCTTTTGCGCCTGAGCCAACTGCTGGGCCGCCTGATCGAGTTGCGGTTTGACCGCCATCGGTGCGAGTGCCTGAGCTTGGTTCAAAGCCGCCTGCGCCGCTTGATTCGCCTGCGCCGATTGGGCGAGCGCTTCTGTCGCTTCCTTCAATTGCTGTTGGGCCTTGGCCAATTCCCCCGCGTTCATCGGCATCGGCGAACCCTCGCCCTTCATCGGCGAGCCTTCGCCCTTCATCGGCGAACCCTCGCCCTTCATCGGCGAACCCTCGCCCTTCATCGGCGAACCCTCGCCCTTCATCGGCGAACCCTCGCCCTTCATTGGCGAACCCTCGCCCTTCATTGGCATCGGCGAACCCTCGCCCTTCATTGGCATCGGATCGCCTTTGGCGGCCTCGTTGAGTTTGTCGATGGCCTTCTGTTGCTCGGCCACGGCAGCGGGAATATCGCCTTTCTCGAGAGCTTGGGCGGCCGCTTCCGCGTTCTTGGCGGCTTCGGGTTGGTTCAACTTCGCAGCTTGATCGGCGATCTGCTTTTGCAACTCTGCCAAGTTCGCTTTCATCGGGGCGGCGTCGGCCTTCATCGGGTCCATCGGCTTCCCGAGTTGTTCGGCGGCCTTATTCGCTTGATCGGCAGCCTTATTTGCTTGATCGATCGCCTTCGCGAGTTGCTGGGCCGCGTCGGCGGGGTTGACCTGGTTCGGCTGCAACGCGGCCTGATCGGCGATTTCCTTCGCCTTCAGTTCGTCCGCTTTCTTGTCGAGCGCGGCCTGGGCTTCTTCGAGTTTCTTCGCGGCTTCGGTGCCCTTTTCGCCGGCGGGCATCGGCTTGTTGTCGTTCAGGTCGGCCTTGGCGTCGTCCATCTTCGCGGCACTTTCCTCGATCTTTTTCGCCGCCTCAGGGGCTGCATCTTTGACCATCTCGCCGACTTCTTTCGTCATCGGCGTCAGGTCGCCCTGCTTCTTGGCGAGGTCTGCGTTCTTGGCTTCGTCGGACTTTGCGGCGTTCGCTTTCGCTTCGGCAGCGATCTTCTTTTCTTCCTTCGCCAGCTCGCCGAGTTTCTTGGAAGCGTCTTCTAACTTCGCGATGTCATCGCGTCGTTTCTCGATCTCTTTTGCCTTGTCTTCGAGTGCTTTCTTCGCTTCTTCGAGTGCCTTGATCGCGTCTTCTTGCTTCGGCGTCGCGGCCGCTTTGTCGTTCATCGCGAGGTCTTTCGCCGCCTCTTTCGTTTCCTCGGTCGCCTTCGCAAGGGCTTCTTTTACCTTCTGATTATCCGGCAGCGGCAGGTTTTTCAGTTCCTCGGTCTTCTTCGCGACTTCCTTCTGCGCCTCGGCCACCGCTTTCAGGTTCTCGGGCTTCTTCTCGTTCTTGGTTTGCTCTTGAACTTTCTTCTGTTCCTGAATGATCTTCGCGATCTCTTCGATCGCCTTCTTGGTTGCGGCGAGCGCGTCGGCTTTCTCTTTTTCGGCCGCTTCGATCTGCTTATCGAGCTCGTTGCGGGCTTCCTTCAAGCGTTCGTTCGCGTTCGCCTGCGGCTCGGTGGCTTTCTCGGTCTCCGGGTTCTGGCGGAGTTCATCTTGCGCCCGGCGCATTTCGGATTCGGCCGGCGTCAGTTTCGCCGCGATTTCCTTTGCAACCTCTTCGAGCGTCTTGCGAACATCTCGTGTGTCGAATTCGAGTTTCGATTGCTGATCCGCAAGCCGATGCGCCTGCACCTTCGCCGGGTCTAGCTGGTTCTTCTCGGTGCGACGCGGCTCTTTTACATCGGTTTTCGCCAGCTTCTGTGCCGTCTCTGCCTTCAGTGCCTCTTGAGCCTGGATCGTTTTCTCGATCTTGTCGCGGGCTTCCTTCATTGCGGTGATCTTGTCGCGTGGTGCCCGCAATGCGGCCGCCAGTGCCTGCAGTTCCTTCGACGTCCGCAGTTGCCGATCCGCCGAGTCTTTGAAATTCCCGCCGTTCAGCGCCTGTGCCGAAAGTTCCATGTCCGCGATGAGCCGCCCGCCTTTACCGAAGGTGTCGGCCGCATCGACGCGTTGCTTTTGCTCGGGCGTTAAGTTCGGCTTCAGCAAACTCAGTTGCTTGACTAGCGACGTCATCTCGTTGCGAACATCGCCCTGCGAGTCGGCTTGTTCTTCGCGATCGTCGGTGCTGCGTCGAGTTCGAGCCGCCGGTTTGAATGTCTCCGATTGAATCGAACGCAGGTGCAGGCCATGTTGATCTTTCGCCATGCGATCGATGCGGCTTGCCGCTTGATCGAGCGACTTCAAAATATCGAGCTTGCTGAGCAAGCCGCGAATCGAAGTCACGATCTGGCGGTGCTTCTGATACGCTTCTTTTTGCTCGGCCGTCGCCGTGGCATCGTCGGGCGACTTGATTGCGTTTTCGATATGTACAAGCACGGCTTTCAGTTGATCTTGGCTGAGGCCGCGAAGTGTCGTTGCGACTTCGTCGAGCATTTTCTGTTCGGTGCCCGGATCGAGCTTCTGGTATGCCATCACCCGTAACGTGGTGCCGATTCGGCGTGCGGTCTGTTCGACGTCGGCGATAACCTTCTTCTGCTGTTCGCGCTGCGCGACTGGATCGATATCGGCCGCAATTGAGAAAGGCGTCAGTCCGAAACCGGATAGAAGCGTCAACAACGCGAGTCGGCGGATGGTCAACATGTACGGCTCCCGAACAACCAGAAAGATTTAGCGAGTGTCCACGCAGAAAGTACATTTAGTATTGAACGATATTTGCATCACCGCAACGGCGAAATTCACAGTGGCACGGTTTTCATCAATTCGTCCCGGGCTTGAAGACGCCACGCTGTTTCTCTTCGAGCTGCTTCAGGCGTTCGCGGCTCTGATCGCGTTGGCGGTTCCAGTCTTCGAGTTGGCCGATCGTCACGACGGCTTTAATCCGCGATTCCGATTTGCCGGGTAGGCGGTTCGGGTCGGGGTTGCGGTCGTACACAGCCACGTAAAATTCAACCCGGTCGCCGACTTCGAGTTTCGTTTCGTTGCCATCCTTCGACAGTTTCTTCAACGCGCCCGTCTGGAAATTGAGTCGCCCGCCGCCATCGAGTCCGGGTGCTTCTTCGTCGATGTTGTTCGAAGGCGTCTGGTAAAACTCCACGGAGCCGAATGGGCCGGAGTTTTCAAAACAGCCGAGTTCGGGCAAGAATTTGCCGACTTTCGCCGTATCGGCTTTCGTCGGTGCCAACGGCAGTGGACTCCACGGGGCATCGTCGCCACCGACGCGGTACATTACGAACGCACGCGATAAGCCCAACGGTGAACGGGCCGCATACCCGATTTGAACCTGACTACCGAGCACCAACGGCATCCCCGTGATCTCGTAGTCGTCGATTGGTCCTGGGTCGCGCGGGTCTTTCATCACTTCAGTAAGAAGGTTCACACGTGGCGGGTCGTCGGCCCCGAACGAGATACCACGGCGTGGCGGGTTCAAATTCGCGAAGCCGTTGTCGTCGAGAACGTCGATCCGGTAACTGCTGGCGATTGCCGGGATCTCGCATTCGATACGCGCACCGAGGCGGTTCTCGTCGAGTGTCATGTTCGACGACGTGCCGACTGGCTTACCCGCTTCCGGCCCCGTGCCGCCTTTGAGGAAAACAATCTTCGCGGAAGCGACGGCTTTCGAAAATGCCGACGTGACACGCAAGCCGCAACCGGGTAACGCGGTGACTTCGCCCTGCGGTTGTGAACGCTCGTAACGGCGTTTGCCTTCGGGGTCGACATACGCGGGCATTCGCAGCCACGCGAGAACTTCGTTGACGACGGGCCGTGGCTCGAATGCGACTTCGCCAGGTTTCCGTGTGCGACCATCGTCGAGCCGCGCACGGAACGTAAACGATGCCGACGACGGAGGAAGTTCCGCGATGAATTTGGCCGTGTCTTCGCCGGTTTTCTCGGCGAACTTCAACGTATAACTCTCTGAAGGTTGGCCATCGGGGTAGACATCGACGAGGCCCGTCGAGTCTTCCTTGAATCGCCCGCTAATATCGAACGTCAGCGTCACCGGGTCGCCGCTCGGCCAGAGCTTCGGAGTGCGGTTTTCGATCGAAAGCGAACGCGGAATATCGACGTCCATCAGGCACTGGCGGCGTAGCAAGATCGAACTCAGTGTCGGCCGTAACGCCACGAATCCGCCGACGAAAATGAGCACGGGTATCAGCAACATCGCCGCGTATTCCAGTCGGCTGTTATCGGCGAGTTTCCGCAAGTCGTGCCGTGCCGCCATCGTCTCGGCTTCGGCCGTGACCACCTGTATAAGCTGCGTGGACATACCATCGGTCTTCGCGCCGGGGCGGTTGAGTTGCAGTGCCGTCACGAGCCGGTGGCCGAACTCGGGGATCGCGTCTTCGGCCTTGCTCGCCAACGAATCGAGCTTCGGCACATTCAGCCGGAAGAGCAGCGCGGCGGCCGCAGCGATGTACAACGCGATTTGGCCGATGGTCATTGCCACACGCACGCCGAACGGCGTGTCGCGGTACCGATCGACCAGCCAATCGGTGAAACACGCAAGCGAAACGCCGACGATGACGATCGACGCCCACTTGGCAAAGCCCCACGCGAACCGGTTAAACCGTTCCTTGGACTGCCAGCGTTTCAGTTGTGTCACGAGCTGTTGCATAGTAACCCTGTTCGACCGTTATTCCACAAGCCACCTGAGCACTAACACCGACCCTGAAAGGGTCGCTCACTCAGCCCAGGGTGGAACCCTGGGACGGAGTCGTGGCGAGTCTTCGAGACGCGACGTTTAGGCACCGACGATTCTTGAGGCCCTCTTCCAGGGTTCCACCCTGGGCTACGTGAGCGGTCCCTTCAGGACCGGAGAACTCAGGGTCGAAATCTCGCGATTTTAACTCAGGCTGTTGAATTTTCGCACGAACCATTCCAGCGTCAGTAGGCCGATCACGAGCATCATGAGCCACTTGTTCCAGAGCAGCGATTCTTCGCGGCGCGTGAATGGTGCGGGTACCGAAACGATGTCCTTCGGCAGTTGGTGCAAATCTTCTTCGCGGTAGAACTTGCCGTTCGTGGCCTCGGCTAATTTTCGTAGTGCTTCCTCCGCCAAGCCACCGCTTGCGAGTTCGTGATCGGGTGGTAGTGCGACGCGGAACTCGAGTGCGGCCGGGTCCGAGCCGTTGTCGACTTTCAACGCGAACCGGCCGACGCGGTTAAACGGGATCGTTGCCACGTATTCGCCGGGTTGGCCGGGCAGTGCTTTCAGTTCCACGGGCAGGTTGCGGTCTTTTTCTTCCACGCCAGCATCGATCCGTTCGAGCCGTGCTTCGAGCCGTTCGGCGGTCAGCGGTCGCATGTCTGGGTTGAAAATGCGTGCGTATACTTGGCCGGTTTTGCCGAGTAACGGGTCGGGCGTGTCGAGCGATAACTGCGTTAGCTTCGTACCGAGTGTTCGTGGCACACCGGTAACGTAAACCGCTTGGCTCCAGAAGCGGGCGAAGTACTTGTCGGCTTCGTTGAATCGCCAGCGCCAGGTTTCATCGAACCCGACGAACGCACTGTAACCTTTGCCGTAATAGTGTGCCGCAAGGATCGGCATCGGCTTGTTGTCGGTCGTCGTTTCCTTCGGGTGAACCAAGTACGCCTCGGCACCTGGTTTCAGCTTCTGGACGGGGTAACTCCAATAAATCTCGGGGAGTGTCTTCCAGAGTTTCAGGTTCTCGACTGGGTCGTCGTCGAGGCTGAGCAGTGCCGAACGCACACCAGAGGGCGTCAGTTCGGGGCGGAACGATTGGGGCCGATTACCGGCGTCGTTCGAGAACTTCACCGACTGAATTTCCACCGGTAGAACATCGGCCAGCGGTGTGCCGACATACGAAGCGGGGCCGTGATTCCGCCCTGCGATTTGCAAGAAACCGCCACCCTCGGCCACGAAGTCGCGAACCATCGCTTGTTGGTCGGGCGAAAGTGCCGATGCGGGCAGATCGCCGAAAATCAACAGATCGTAGGCGAACAACTCCTGGCGTGTGACGGGAAATGTTGCCACGTACGGCGGGCCGGATTTCATTGCACGCGAATCGCCATCGGTGAGCAGGAACTCTGCTACCACACGCCGGTCGCGGAGCAACGCGCGTTGGAGGAACTTAAAGTCCCAGCGTGGGATCGACTCGACGTAAAGCACTTTCACTTTGCGGTCGATCACGCGCACCGTTTTCGTCATCTCGTCGGTCGGCGTTTCCGCACCGGAGATCACGCGCACCGTCGTCGTGAATTCTTGCTTGCCCGCCACCTTCGAATCTTCGAGATTCGGTACGAACGTCAGCACTTCCTTGAGGTCGTCGCCTTCCCGCAGGTCGACCGTTTTGCGTGCGACTTCCTTGCCGTTCAGCTTCGCGATGATCTCGACTTTGCCATCTTTGTAACCGCGAACACGATAGCGAACCGGTACGCTGACGGTGTCATCGACGAACAGCGTTTCCGGTATCGCCGCATCGCGAACCTGCAGCGAACCGAACGACGAACTGCCGACGCCATAGATGTAAACGGGCACCTTCAGTCGGGCGCATTCGTTCGCCAAATCGTCGAGGCTACGGTCGCTGGCGTTCTCACGGCCATCACTGACGATGACAATCGCCGCCGGTAGTTCGTTCTCATCGCGACGCAGCAAGTCGAATGCGGCATCGGCCATGGCCGTGCGCGGTTCGGTACCGGCGAGCGTTTCGATCCACTTCGCATCGCGCGGATCTTTCGCGGCACGCCGTAAGCCGAACGTCGCAGGTTGGATCGGACCGATGGTGGACATTCGCGTCAGCAGATCGAGTTTCGGATTCGCGAACACGGCTTTGACGAGTTCGATTCGCGATGGCTTTTCGGGTGTGTTATCGGGGATGTCGCCCGCCGACGGTTGAACGGGAAACGGCTTGTCGGGCGGCAGGAGATTGTTCGCCACCGCCGCACGCCATTTGTCGGGGTACGTCGTGCGTGGGTCGCGCGTCGTCATGCTCTGCGAGTCATCGATTAACAGCGAGATTGGACGAAGTCGTTCGCCGCGCGTTTCGGATAACCACGATGGCCGCATTAATAAAAACAGGATCGTGGCCAGCGACGTGGCACGCAACACCGCGGCAAAAATGCGTGTGACAACCGGCAGTCGTCCCGCTTCGCGGCGATACATCAACACGACCGCCACGAGGGCAACGATGCCCATCACGGTGGCGATCCACATTGGGAACCAGCCGCGGAATGCGAGTTCGGCAAATAACAGTTGCGTCATCGGGTCGCCTTCAAAAATATCCGCACGACATCACCACGCTTTACCGCAATACCACGCCCAAAACGATTCGCCGACGACAAAGAAGAATAAGGCCAACAGCACCCAAACCGTCCATTCGCGTTTGGATCGCTCGTTTGCGATCCCTTGCTCGTTGGCCGAGTTCGCCTGCAAGAACACCGGTTTGAAGCCGAGAAACTGCTCGACTTCGCCATCGGTCATCGAAGTCAGATCATCCGTTTCGCGAAGGTCCGGCGCGACGGCGAAACGCGGGCCGTTCAATGGTTCTTCGTCCTCGACGCCGATCTGATAGACACCGGAAAGCGAAGTATCGGCCGCGGTCACGGTCAGCTTCTTACCGCCTTCGCCGCCCGTGGCTTTACCGAGTTTCATCCGTTTGCCATCGGGCTGCCTGACCGCAAATGGCTTCGTCGCCTCGGTCGGGTTCCAGATCAGCGTTTCCCCGGCGATGCGGTTGGCACCGCGTGCGGCCTTGCCCGTAAGGTGTTGCAGCGTCATCCGGGCGAACGATAAGTAAGACCCCGCCTTCGCAGGCCAGTTGCTCCATCGGGCATCGAGCGAACCCGCAACGAGAATGACTTCTCCTTCGCCAATCACGCGCGAACTCAGGAACGGCTTCTGGTCGGTCATTCGCATTAGTACGCGGCCATTAGGCGAACCGGTCGTTTTGATGCCGATCAACTTCATCACGTCTACGTCGGCCATCACGGTGCGAAATGGCTCGTCTTTGAAGCGTTCGAGGTACGATGGCGTATCGGTGGTATCCGGTGCGATTTTGAACGGCTTATCTGCGGTGGCAACGATCGCGTCTTCCAAATCGAACGGCAATAAATTCGCGCCAGTCAAACCGAGAACCTGGTTGTATCGCGCGGGAACGATGTTGTCGCCGAGGCCGATCAGCAAGCCGCCGCCATTCTTGACGTACTCGCCGAGGCGATCGACGAACTCCTTCGATAGTCCCGGTATCCCCGGCCGATCCGCACTCGATGCGGGCACGTTCGCCAGAATGCAAACATCGCACACCCCGAGCAAACCCGGTCCCGCTTCATCGGCGGGCACGACGGTCACACGCACGAAGTAGTTATCGAGATCGCCCGAACTCACGGGCAGAATCGCGTTGCGAATGTAATGGGAACTCGCTTCCTTCGGGTCGCGCGTGTTCGGCGAGCCATCTACGATGACGATGCGAAGTTGGTCGCGAACCATGATAATTTTATCGAGTCGATTGTCGCCCGGAAGGTCGTCGTTGGTGATCGTCGCGGTGACGACTCGCGGCCCGGCGGCATCGAGTTTCGCGGTCAATGTCACGGGGAGCGTTTCGCCGGGGTTGATGACTTCGATGACTTCGCCCTCTTTTTCGAGCGATTTGCCATCGACTTCCAACGCCACCGCCACGTTCCGTACTGGCTCTTTGCCCGTATTGCGAATCAGCACCGCGAACGGAATGCGCGTCCCGGAGTGCGGGATTTCCACGCCCGGAGACGAAATATCGACGACCGAAACGTTCCTCACGGGGCGTTCCGGATTGCCGCAACGTACCAGTAACAGCGTGGCACGCTGTTTGATCTCATCGCACTTGGCCCGAATCGCCGCCGCTTGACGGTCCCAACCGAGCTTCTGCATGTCGGTGAAAATGTAGACTTCTTTGTTCGTCCCCGCACCGCGTTCGAGTGCGTTTTGCGCTTCCGTAATCCCCGGCAGCAGGTCCGTCGTCAAACTCGAAAGTGCGATCGTTTCAACGATTTGCCGTGCTTGATCGAGGTTCCCCGGCGAGATCGGCCCGAGTGCGGCCACGCGGTCCGCGCAGCTGAAAATCTGCACGGTCGAGCGTGGTGGCAGGTTCTCAATCGCGGTCAGCGCCGCTTCTTTTGCCCGTTCGATACGCGACTTTTCGCCGTCGCGGGCACCCATGCTGTACGACGTATCGAACACGAACACCGCATCGACACTTTCCCCACGCCCCGCTGCCGTCGACCCGCTGAATGTCGGTCGCGCGATCGCAAATGCCAGCAACAACAACACCGCACACCGCAGCAGCAACAACAAGATTTCCTGGAACCGCAACCGGCGGCTGGTTTGCTCGATCGCCTGTTTCAGGAACGTCATCGCGGCCCACGGCAGTGGCCGATAACGGGCGCGATAGAAGAAGTGCAGCGCCAACGGCACGGCAATCGCCGCAGCACCCAGCAACATCATCGGAGCAATAAATGACATAGTCGTGTCAGTGAGTTCGGTGGGCTAGCGCGGGCTGATCTGCAAGCGTTTCACGAGGTAATCACCCAGTGCCGCTTGCATCGGTTTGTCGGTCACCAGGCGGACGTATTCGACGCGCCCGACATCGCAACCTTTTTCCATCGCCTTCAGGTATTCTTGCACGGCACGCAGGTAGGCGGGGCGCAACATGTGCGGGCGCGTCATCAGTTGGCCGATGCCTTCGAGGTCGATGAACCGCACGTTGCCATCGAGCGGGAACTCGATTTCGTCGCGGTGCAACACGTGGAACAGCACGACTTCGTGGCCGCGAAACCGCAGATGCCGTAGCCCCTTCAGCATCGGCTCGACATCGTCGAAGCCATCGGTAATCACGAAGACGATTCCCCGGCGACTCACGCGCTCGGCGAGCTGTTCGAGCAACGCCCCGGTGCCCGTTTTGTCGGCAGGTTTGGCTTCTTCGAGCGTCTTGCAAACCACGTTCACGTGGCGCATCTGACTGCTGCCAGGGAGTTCGGCCCGCCAGTCCGAATCGAACAACCGCAACGATACCGCATCGCGTTGTTTCACGATCACGTATGTCAGCGATGCCGCGAGCAACTTCGCGTATTCGTGCTTGTTTTGCAGCCCTTCGCCGTACCGCATCGAGTTGCTCGTGTCGGCCACGATGTGTGCGGTGAAGTTCGTTTCCTGCTCGTATTGCTTGATCGTGTAACGTTCGCTGCGGCCGTAACTCTTCCAGTCGATGTGACGAATATCGTCGCCGGGAACGTATTCGCGGTGTTGCACGAACTCGACTGAAAACCCGCGGTACGGCGACTTATGATCGCCGACCCGCAGACCTTCGACCACTTGCTTCGCCATGACGCCGAGAGCTTCGGCGCGGGCGAGGATATCGGGTTGTAACAACGTGCTGGGCATGTCTCGTCACAGTGAAGTTAAGCGAAGGAACCCGTTACGCGGCGACCGACTTCGCGGCACTCATTACGAGTTGGCGAATGACTTCATCGACGGTGATGCCTTCGCTTTGGGCCGCGAAGTTCACGATCAACCGGTGCCGCAAGATCGGCGTGGCCACGGCCACCACATCGTCGCCGGCCACGTGGTTCGATCCACGCAGAATCGCGTGCGCTTTCGCCGCGAGAATTAGGTTCATACTGGCCCGCGGGCCAGCACCCCACGTCAGCCACTTCGTCGAGAAATCCGCCGCATCGGGCGTTCCTGGGCGGCTCATCCGCGTGATACGCTTCGCAAAGTGGAACACTTTGTCCGACACTGGCACCCGTCGCACCACTTGCTGCAACGCGATAATGTCGTCGCCGTTCAGCACGGGCGACACTTTATCGTAGTGGTCCGAAGTGCCGATCCGCATGATCTGCTCTTCTTCGGCATCGGTCGGATAATCGACCTTAATCATAAACAAAAAGCGGTCGAGTTGCGCTTCGGGAAGCGGGTACGTTCCTTCTTGCTCGATTGGGTTCTGTGTGGCAAGCACGAAGAACGGGTTCCGCATCGGGTGGTCGTTGCCGCCGATCGATGCCTTGCGTTCCTGCATCGCTTCGAGGAGCGCCGCTTGCG